>JALYZW010000072.1 GCA_030945725.1 Verrucomicrobiota bacterium
ATCATCTTTCAAAGCCGGAAAGAGGACGCGAAGCGTTTTCGCAAGTGGGTGACCAGTGAGGTGTTGCCACAGCTCCGGCAGACGGGACGATTCAGCCTAGCGGGAGCAGGTCTCCCTAGTTTCGTCCGCCGTTTCAACGACAATTGGGACAGGACCGAGCAAGGATATTTCTCTGTAATCAGCGAACTATTCATCCGACTTCACGGTCGAATGGAGCACGTTGGATATATCATGCCAGACAAAGGCACGCACGGCAAAGAACTGCGACCAGATGTCAGCGTCGGCAGAAAGTTTTCAGATTGGCTGAAAGCGGAGCACCCCGACCATGTGACGACGAGGAAGAAATATAACCACTTGTTGCCAGGCGGAATGGAAATCGAGGCATTTCAATATCATCACGACTCGTTGCCTCTGTTTATCAGTTTCGTCGATTCTGTGTGGATTCCTAATGATGCCCCTCAATACTTCACCGACCGCGACCCAAAAGCATTGTCATACCTTCCAAAACTTCTGCCACCGTCACCCATCAGTCGACCGACGGCAGTAACCGCCAAAGAAAAGTTCGACGCGATGCGCAGAAACCTCGCTGACGGCACGAACTGAAACTGTACCACTACCCGTTTGTCACCTTCGCCGACGTGATTAGGTTCCGCGCGTGAATCGCGTGCTGTCTCCGTCGCTGCAGGCGCCAGCCGCGACGCGTCCCAAGGCATGCCCGCCGATCTGCTGGCTGAATGTCGTTTGTCTCGACGCGCCGCTCGTCGCGATCGCATGGCAGGCGCTCTTCGCGGAGACCTTTCGCGTAGAGCTGGAAGGCGCCATGCGCGCGGCGTTATTTCTGACTGCCTGGCTAATTTATCTCGCGGATCGTTTCGCCGATAGCCTGTCGTTAGGCCAACCTGCTCGTTTGTCACTGCGGCAGGAATTCTGTGTTCGTCATCGCATCGGATGGCTCGGGTTGCTTGCGATCGTTGCCGCGACCGATGCCTGGGTGGTTGTGAAGTATCTCGACGCCGCCGTCTTTCGGCTCGGTGTAGTGTGCGGATTGGCTGCGATCGCGTATCTCGCGATCAACGCCCTCAGCCAGTTGTGGCGCATCATCCCGCTGAAAGAAATCACCATCGGGTCGCTTTTTGCGGCCGGCGTTACGCTCGTTCCGGCTGCGCGCGGGGGCGACACGAAGGATCACGCGCTGCTCGCGTGTTCCGTTTTCGCAGTCGTCTGCGCATTGAATTGCATGAGCATCGCGGCGTGGGAGCGCGAGCTTGATTCCGAACAAGGAAAGGCTTCGCTCGGCACGTGGAGCCCTGCCCTAGTTCGCAGTGTGCCGATCGTTTGCGTCGTCGTCGGCGTTGCAATCGCGGGGCTCACGCCGCTCGCGCCGCGCCTCTTCGGGGCGCTCGCCGTTAGCGCATTCTTTCTCGCCGTACTGGGAACACGTGCGAAAGCTCTGAGCACCGACACGCGGACTGCGCTGGCCGATCTGGCGATGTTGACCCCGCTCATCGCGTTCCGCCGATGAGCTTCGACACGGTCGCTCCGTTCTACCGCATTCTGGAGCGGCTCGTGTTTGGCCGCGCCCTCCAGCGTGCGCGCACCGCAATGATTTCTTGCCTCCGCAAACCAGCGCGCGCGTTGATCGCTGGCGAGGGGGATGGTCGGTTTCTGACTCGTTTCATCCAGGAGTTCCCGGCCTGTGACGTCACCTGCGTGGACGCCAGCAGGACGATGCTCGAGCTCGCGCGTGAACGTCTTGGCGCGGCTGCCGCGCGGGTCCGTTTTGTTTGCGCCGACGTCCGTGGCCCGCTTGCGCTCGAGGGCGCATACGATGTGATCATCACCCATTTTTTTCTCGACTGTTTTGACGCGACGGAGCTGCCGGATGTCGTGGCGAAACTCGCCATGGCGGCGCGCCCCGACGCGCAATGGTTGCTCGCCGATTTCACCATTCCCCCTGGCGGGTCGACGCGCTACATGGCCCGCGCACTTGTCCCGTTGATGTACGGATTTTTCCGGGTGACCACCGGCATTTCGGCGTCACGATTGATCGACCCCGCGCCGGCCCTCGCAGCGAACGGCTTCGCCTTGTCCACCCGAAACCAGTTCGCCGGCGGAATGATCGCGTCCGACGTGTGGGCCCGAAGTTAAAAAATCTCGACCGTGTTTCCGACGCTCACCAGTTCCTTGATACGCGCGGCGTCCCAGTTTGCCGTGCGAATGCAACCGTGGCTAGCCGCACGGCCGATCGTCTCGGGGTTGTTCGTGCCGTGGACGCCCACGTGCGGCTTGTTCAAGCCCATCCAGAGCACGCCCACTGGATTGTTCGGCCCCGGCGGCAAGTTGAAAAAGTTGTCCGTTTTCACGCCATGCTGCAGCACGCCTTCGTCGTGCCGGAAGACCGGCAGTGTCGCGATCCCCAGAATTTTCCAAGTGCCCAGCGGCGCGGGCAACGTCGTCGAGCCCGGGGTGATCGGGAATTCGCAAATCAGCTGGCTGCCGTCGCGCACGATCAGGAATCGTTCCTTCGTGTCGATCTGCACTCGACGCTTGGCAAAGGCCGGATTGGGGGGAGCGAATCCTTCGTGCAAATCCTCAATCTTAAACGGCAGTACATTCGGCACCTTCACCGTGTCGCCCGGCTGGAGCTGATCGAGATTGTCTCCCTGGTTAAGCTTCCGCAAGTAGGCCTCGGCAACGTGGAATCGCTCCGCGACGAACTCAAGGAGCGTTCCATACTTGAGCGACTTCAACTTTGCCTGCTCCGACGGCTTGCTCGAGATGGGACCGACGAAATTCATCGCCTCAGGTGGGATTGTGTATTCCGCGAACGTCTGCGGCACCTGATCGAGCAGCCATTGGTCGACCGCGCCCGTCTCCGGCATTCCATTCGCGCGTTTGTAATGGACGAGCGCCTTGCGAAAAAACTCGCCCATTTGTCCGTCGATTTTCCCCGGCCCGAAGTCGCGGTTATCGAGAAAAATCTGGAGCCGCGTCGCGGTCTCTTCGTCGTAATTCGGTAACGCGACGAGCACTCGCGGCGTCGGCTTCGGCGTCGCGCTCGCTGCAATAGCGGGTAGCGCTTTTCTGACCTGTTGCGCGCAAATCACCGCCGGAAGCAGCAACAGCAGCAGCCCGACGAACCCGCAGAACTTCCATTTCATCGGCGCAGTAATCCGCTCATCTGCGCGCGTGTGCAACCGCCCGGCCGCCGAAAGCACGTTCGGATTTCGTTTTTCGCGCCGGTCATCTACCGTGCTGGACCGGATGGCCCGATTGCTCTCACGCTATACAAAATGGCTCCACACCCAGTGGCCAGCGGGCACCGTTGAGCCGTTGCCGGTCTCGGGTAAGGACGGCGTCACCGCTCTTCCACGCGTGCGGATCGTCGGTGATCTGAGCGGCATTCCGCTCTTGAAATTTTCGTCGGCTACCGGTGCCCGCGCGGTGCGTGCGATCACGCACGAGCCGGACTTTCGCGATCAGAAAGAACGAACAACAGACATCCTGGACCTCGCCATTATCGGCGGCGGAGTCGCCGGAATTTCCGCCGCGATCGAGGCGAAAAAGCTGGGATTGAATTTCACCGTCTTCGAAGCGACCGAGACATTCTCGACCGTGCTTAATTTTCCGAAGGCGAAGCCGATCTACACCTACCCGACGGAGATGAAATTGGAGGGCGGGCTGCAATTCAACGCGGAGGTGAAAGAGGCATTGCTCGCCGAGATGGAGGATCAACGGCGTCAGGCTGGGATCGAGCCGGAACGCGCGCGCATTGAGCGGATCGAGGGGGCGGCTCGCGGCCTGATTTTGCATCGGAGTGATGAAAGCACAGTCGGCGCCCGCCGGGTGATCATCGCGATCGGTCGGAGTGGGAATTTCCGGAAACTCGGAATCGAAGGCGAAGAGCTCGACAAGGTTTACAATCGTCTCTTCGATCCAAAAGAATTCGACGGCAAGAACGCGCTGGTGGTCGGCGGCGGAGATTCTGCTCTGGAGACTGCGATCGCACTTACAGAATCCGGTGCGCGCGTGACGCTGAGTTATCGCGGGAAAAAATTTTCGCGTCCGAAGGGGAAGAACATCGAAGGCGTAAAACGACTGGCCAGCCAAGGTTCCGCGGCACCGGTAGCTGTCGAGCCTGGGCCTCGGCTGGCCAGGCCGAGTGACGTCTCGCCCGCCGCTCGAAAGAATGAAATCGAGGTCGAGCAGCCGACCTCGCAGTTTGTGACCAGCGCGATGACGCGCGGGATGTCGAGTGATAAAGAAGGCGGATCGCTCGCGCTCGCGCTCGGCACCGCCGTCTCCAGGATCGGGCCGGACCGCGTCTTTCTGTCGGACGGAACCGAGCTCGAAAACGACGTCGTTTTCACCATGCTCGGCCGGGAAGCGCCGCTCGATTTTTTCCGCCGCTCGGCATTGGCGATCCGCGGCGAATCCGATGCGCGGGGCTGGCTCGCTTTATTCGGTTTCCTGGCCTGTTGCGTTTTTGTTTATCTATGGAAATCGGGAGGGCTGACCGAGTCGTGGACAAATCCCTGGCCGGAGAACATGCCCGCGGTCTTGCACTCGTTAGGTGGATGGTGGCAGAGCCGGGTGGCCGATCGGTCGACGCTCGTTGGCACGATCGCGGTGTCGCTCAAGTCGCGCTCGTTCTACTACACATTAGCTTACAGCACCGCGATCGCGTGTTTCGGCTTGGCGCGCATTCGGCGCCGGAAAACTCCCTACGTCACGTGGCAAACGATCACGCTGACTTTGGTGCAATTTATCCCGCTGTTTTTGCTGCCGGAAATCTTGTTGCCGTACCTCGGCTACAACGGCTGGTTCGATTCCGGATTCGGAAAAACGATCGCCGACAATCTCTTCGAATCCTATATCGCCCCCGCGCAATACGCCGCGCACCAATGGCCGGAGTGGGGCCATCCGCGCGCGTATTGGCGCGCCTACGGATTCATCCTGGCGTGGCCGCTCATGGTCTACAACGTCTTCGCCGACGCGCCGCTCCTCTGGTGGCTCGTGATCTCCTTCGTGCAGACGTTCGTGATTATCCCGCTCATCGTCTGGCGCTGGGGAAAAGGCGCGTACTGCGGCTGGATTTGTTCGTGCGGCGCGCTCGCGGAGACGATGGGGGACAGGCAGCGACAAAAGATGCCGCACGGCCCGTTCTGGAATCGTCTCAACATGGCCGGGCAGGTGATTCTCGCGATCGCGTTTCTGTTACTCTTCGTCCGGATCGCGGGTTGGATTTTCCCCGCCATCGGGAGCGCGTTTCATCTCCTGCTCGAGGGCAAAGGCGGCAGCGGCTCCGTCGTTAATCCAATCAGCTACAAATGGGTGGTGGACGTGTTTCTGGGCGGCATCATCGGCGTCGGCCTTTACTTTAAATACTCCGGGCGCGTCTGGTGTCGCTTCTTCTGTCCGCTCGCCGCGCTCATGCACATCTACGCGCGCTTCTCTCGCTTCCGCATCTTTCCCGAGAAGGCGAAGTGCATCTCGTGCAACGTCTGCACGTCGGTCTGTCATCAGGGAATCGACGTGATGAATTTCGCGAACAAAGGCCTGCCGATGGAGGACCCGCAGTGCGTCCGCTGTTCCGCCTGCGTGCAGGAATGCCCCACCGGTGTGCTGGCGTTTGGTCGTTATGCGAGCGGTGGCCGCGTCGTGCTCGATCGTCTTCCGGCTTCACCGGTCCGCATGCGCGAAGAGCAAAAGCGGTAGAGCGAGACTCCGTCGAGCCTGGCCTCGATCAGTGAGGGAGCTTTCGCCGAGACATCCGACTTCTAATCTGTGTATATCGGCGAAATCTGTGGACGACACTTCCCTCCTTCACGTCAGCCGCCACCCACTCGTCGCCACGAAACTCGCGATCATTCGCGCCAGGACAACTGCGCCGGACGAGTTCCGTCGCAACGTGCAGGAGATCGCAATGCTCCTGTTTACGGAGGCTTCGCGCATTTGGAGCGTGTCGACGATTTCAGTCGAGACCCCGCTGCAGGTCTGCGGTGGCTCGAAGTTAACTCGACCGATCGTGATCGTACCAATCCTGCGCGCGGGACAGGGAATGCTGGACGGCATCCTGCAGATCGCGCCCGAAGCAGCGGTCGGCCATATCGGTCTCTATCGCGACGAGCAAACGCTTCGTCCGGTAAAATATTACGCGCGTCTTCCCGCGAACATCGCCGCCGCAGACACGCTCCTGCTCGACCCGATGCTCGCGACCGGCCACAGCGCATGCGAGGCGCTTTCAATTCTGAAATCCGCCGGAGCCGAACGCATCCAGCTGATGTGCATCATCGCGTGCCCGGAAGGCATCGCGCAGTTCCGCGTCATGCATCCCGAAGTCCCGATCATTGCCGCGGCCGTCGATGAGTGCCTGGACCATCGTGGCTACATTGTTCCGGGCCTTGGCGACGCCGGCGATCGCTACTTCGGGACGGAATAGCCCGACTTAATCGAACCGTTCTGATCCAATCGCCGCGAACCCGCGCTCAAGCTCCAGAACGCAAAAGCCGCTGCCGAATAGTATGAATCCGTGGTCTCAAACCGCGGCTTTCGGAGCGCTCAAGCTTTTGCTGTAGAAGCCGGAGCGGTCGAAGCAGCAAGGGCGGCGTTTCCCGCCGGCGAGCATCGAGCACGCGTTTTTGACACGGCGCGTGCGGGTCTCAGTTTGCTTGGCGGAAGTGATCCAATGAATCCAATCCCGCCGCGCCATCGGCGTGATGTCCTCCCATATCAGTCGCGCCTTTGGCTCCGCGGTCGCGAGCGCTGCACGCAAATCCGCGGGCACGGTCGGTTCCGGTTCCTCCGCCGCCGGCGCGATCTCAAGAGTGACCACGTCGCCTGCGTTTGCTCCCGCAGCTTCACTCAGCGTCCGATCGACTTTCAGCCAATGACTCTTTTGGCCGTCCGGCTCGAGCATGGCTTGAAAGGGCAAGCCATTGATGGTGCCCTCGATCGCGGTCATGCTGCGCGAAGGGAGCTTCGCACTCGCGGTTTTTGGCAGCGTGAGAAAGGTCCAGGAGTCACTCTTCGCGCTGTCCGCCGGCCGGAAGAGGGTTGCTTTGAAAAGGATCTTAGAGGTCATGTGCTTCTTCGATTAAATGAAGATTCGCCTTCGAAGACGAACAATTTTTCCCCGAGCAAGGCTGCAACTTGGGGCAGAGCTTAGTTTCGAGACTAGCCTGGGGACTTTCTGCACATGATTGCCTTCTAGCCGGCGTCCAGTGACGACAGCTGCAACGCGCGACCGCAGGGTTGCGGGCCCGAAGCCTAAACGGATTGACTTTGCGACACGCTCTCTCGTAGAAACGCGGAATCATGACCATCCAAGTCAGCCGGTACGGCGGCCCGTTAGGCAGTTTTTCTGAGGAGGAAATCCGGGAAGGTCTGCGCACCGGTCGATTCATGCCGACGGACATGGCGTCGACCGAAGGCATGGCAGAGCCGAAGCCGCTCTCGCAGTTTCCGCAGTTTGCGCCCGCGCCGGAACCGGAAGCGGTGCCGCCACCGATTCAGCCGCCGTTGCTCAGCGCCACGCCTGCCGCGAATCCGATTCCGATGTCGGCCGGCGCCGGTTTGCCATGGGAACATCGCGACCGGCTTGCTTTCTTCGAAGCGTTTTTTCAGACCGTCATCATGGTGCTGACGAAGCCCACGGAGGCCTTCGACCGGATGCGGAAGGAAGGCGGGTTGTGGGATCCGGCCCTCTTCGCGCTGATCGGCGGGAGCGCCGGGTTGTTCGTTAATTTCCTATTTTCCTTCGCGCTCAATTCGCTCGGCATGGCGGCAGATCGCCACAGTGCTTTCGGCGCGTTGCTCGGCATGGGATTCGGAACCGTGTTCCTCATGATCCTCGTGCCGTTTTTCGTCATCATCGGCATCTTCGTTGGCGCAGCGATCGTGCATGTCTGCCTGATGATCGTCGGCGGCGCGAACAAGTCGTTCGAGACCACCTTCCGGGTGATCTGCTTTACGAACGGTTCGGCCCATCTATTGATGATGGTGCCTCTGTGCGGAGGCGTGATTTCTGGTGTGTGGGGATTGGTCGTGAATTGCATCGGGCTGGCGCGCGCGCACCAGACCGACACGTGGCGCGCAGTGCTCGCGATCTTTCTGCCGATGATCGTTTGCTGCGGCGGCCTGATTCTTTGCGCGATCTTTTTCGGAACGCTGGGCGCGCTCGGCGGTCTCGCGCATCACCACCACTGAGCGAAGTGTTCACGCTGCGCCGGCTTTCGGGGAACGATACAGATCACGAGCTGATCTGGCCGATCGTTTCGGCCGGCTGTCTCGCGCTCGCGGTCGTGTGGCTTCATTGGCAACTCCCGATCCCGCGCTGCGGCTTCCATCTCATGAGCGGGCTGCCCTGTCCGACCTGTGGAGCGACGCGCTGCGTCGTCGCTTTGCTACACGGAAACGTCGCGCAGGCCTGGTCATTCAATCCGCTGGTTTTTCTCGTGATCGCATGCGTGGCGGCGTTCGACGTCTACGCGCTCGTCGCGCTCGCGTTCCGCGGGCGGCGCGTGAGACTAACGCATCTGCGGTGGCCGGGGCCGGTCTTTATCCGCTGCGCCTTTCTTGCGGTGTTGGCGCTGAATTGGGCTTACCTGATTTATCGCGGCGATATCTAGCCAGTCACGGCGCCGCAGTCGTCGCGTCGCCGTCGTCTTGTGGAAGGACTTCCATGCGCACCCTCGCCGAGCCGGCACGTATCATGTCGAGTTGCGCCGCAGCTTCTTTGCACAAATCTAACGTTCCCTTTCGTCGCGGAACACCTCGATCGGTGACTCGGACCGTAACGGTTTTCCCATTCGAAAGATTCGTCACTCGCAGCTTTGTGCCGATCGGCAGGCGGTCGTGAGCCACGGTCAACGCTCCGGGGCGCGCCCGGCGTGCGGCCAACGAATCTGATGGCACGTCGTACCAGGTCGCGAGAACCTCGCGCGCACGGCCGGGTTTCTGGCCAGGATGCGCTGCGGTTCGCTCCGGCTCTCGCGCTCCATTTTCTTTCGCTTCCTGCTTTGGCTCCGGCGCCTGGGTTCGCCGGCAACTCACACTCAGCGAGACCAGCGCCACCGCGGTCGCGAGCACCGCAAA
>JALYZW010000085.1 GCA_030945725.1 Verrucomicrobiota bacterium
TCAGATCACATTGCGCGACGAGATTTTCGATTACCTCGCGAAACGCATCCGTACCAACGTTCGTCGGCTCGAGGGCGCGCTCATGCGCGTCGCATCTTTCGCTTCACTCAGCGGCAAGGAGCTGACCAACGAAGTCGTCGAGCATCTGCTCAAAGACATCCTGAACGAAGAGGCGCGTCAGGCCGTCACGATCGAACAAATCCAACGGCGCGTGGCGGAACATTTCGACATCCGGCTGGCCGACATGACGAGCAAGCGCCGGCCGGCGAACATCGCTTTCCCGCGGCAGATCGCGATGTATCTGGCGCGCGAATTAACCAAGGCTTCGCTCAACGAGATCGGCGACGCATTCGGCGGCCGCGACCACGGGACCGTGCTCCACGCGTGCAAGCTGGTGAAAAGCCGGATGAAAGACCAGGACAACATTCGCCAGACGATCTCGTTCATCGACAGCGCGCTGCAACGCTGACCCCGCGCGCTGCTGCGCGCGCTTTGCGAGATTGCGATTGCCGAACAAAAACGTAAGCCTTACATGATTAGCTCCTTGCTCCGCTCATGAAATTTAGCGTCACAAAAGAAAAGCTGCTCGAAGGTCTGCAACAGGTGCAAAACGTCGTCAGCACGCGGACGACGCTGCCGATTTTATCGAACGTGTTACTGCAGGCGAAGGGAAACGAAGTGCACCTGACGACGACTGATCTCGACGTCGGCGTGCGTGGAAGCTTCGAAGCCAGTGTCGAAAAAGAAGGTGCGACAACGCTGCCCGCGCGGCGGCTCTTCACCATTATTCGCGAGCTGCCTTCGAGCGAAATCCAAATCGAGGTGGACGGAAAAAACGCGGCGTCGATCCGCAGCGGACAGAGTTTTTTCAAGATCCTTGGATTGCCCGAAGAGGAGTTTCCGCCGCTGCCGAAGTTTGAAGGCGCAAAGGACGTCACGATTCGGCAAAAGGATCTGCGCGATGGTTTGCGGAAAACTTCCTATGCGATCTCGACGGACGAAACACGCTACGTCCTGAACGGGCTCCTCTTCAGTTTTAAGGAAAACAAGCTCACCCTCGTCGCGACGGATGGCCGCCGGCTCGCGATGGTCGATATCGATGTGGAATTTCCAAGGAGCCACGAAGCGGATATCATCGTGCCGACGAAGGCGGTGACGGAATTGCAGCGCCTGCTGACCGACGATGGCGAAGTGAAGGTCAGCGTCGGCAGCGGTCAGATCGCCTTTGATCTGAACAACACGCTTCTTGTCTCGAAGTTGATCGAAGGGAACTACCCGAATTATCGCCAGGTGATTCCGAGCGAAACCAAAGAGCGGGTCACGCTCGAGCGCGAGACTTTCCTGAATTCGCTCCGCCGCGTTTCCTTACTCGCGAGTGATAAATCGAATTCGATCAAACTGAATTTCACGAAGAACAATATCGACATCACCGCGAACACGCCGGAAGTCGGCGAGGCGAAAGAGTCGCTTGCGGTCGCCTACAAAGGGCGGGATTTTTCGATCGCGTTTAATCCGGAATTTTTTATGGCGCCGCTTCGGGCGCTGACCGAAGACGAGGTCTTTCTCGACCTGATCGATGAGATGAGTCCCGGCGTGCTGAAGATCCAGACGCCGTTTCTTTACGTGCTCATGCCGATGCGCATCAGCTCGTAGGCCGCGCACTCGACTTCCGCGATCGGCAGGTCGCGCAGATCTTTTGTCGGCGAGGGCAACACGCGGACATTCGCGTTTGTCGGCGCCCAAATCCGTGGGTCCGTCGGGCCGAAAAGGAGCAGCGCCGGCGTGCCGACGGCCGCGGCGAGGTGAGAGATCCCGCTGTCGTGGCCGATGAATAACGCGCACGCTTCGGCGATGGCTGCGACCGTGGGGAGCGGGAGATCCTGCGCGAATTTCGCCCGGTCAGGCGGGAGTGTGCGTCGAAGCGCTTCGAGCTTTTTTCCATCTGCTTCGCCGCCGAAGACGATCATCGAAAATTCGCGGGAACGATCGAGCAGTTTTGTGCCGAGTTCTTCCCAACGCTCAATCGGCCAATTTTTCGCTTCGCTGCCACTGCCGGGATGAATCGCGATGATCGGCGCGCGGAAAGGCGCGATAAATTCTCGCGCCGCGACTCGGTCCGCGGAAGACGGGAACAATTTCGCGGAGCGATCGCAGAGATGCAGGCCAAGCGCGGCGAGTGGAGCGGCGAGTTGGAGCGCGGCGTGTTCTAGATCGTTCGCTTTAGCGGGACCGACGAGAAATTCGAAAGTCCCGCATCGGCGCAGATTCGCCGCAAACGTGCCGTCGGGATCGAAGAGATAACTAACGATTAGATCAAAACTGCCGAAGTATTGGACGAGCGCTTCCGGCAAGTCGGCGCCATTCCAAAAGAAGCGGGACAACGCGGCGTCTTCGAGGGATCGGGTCGCGTCTGCGTAGAACCGATTTTCGGCGAGCGCGATGATCGGTTCCGACCCGAGAATTTCGAGGTGACTGCTCGGGTGCGCATCGCGCAACAACTTGATCGCGGGCAGCGCCAAAATGAAATCGCCGATCGCGCCGCCGCGAATGACGAGGATGCGGTTCATAAACGAACCGCCGCCGCAGAATTAGTACTGGGTGAACGCGCAGGCGAGGATCGCGACTGCGTACAACAATCCGATTCCGCCGATGATCCGCCAGCGCGCAGAGCTTTGCGCGCTCCAACGGATTTGATCGCGCAACAGATACGGCATCGTGACCCACAACAAGCCGAGCACGATGAGCACGTAAGCGAATACGGTCACGAAGAGGCGGCTTGTTTCGTAGCGCAAAAACGCGGCGTCCAGCAAAGGCTCCGCGGCGAGCAAACAGAGAATGCCGAGCGAGCGGACCGCGAGAAATTCGTCCACAAAAAAGAGGACGAGGAGGAACGCGATCGGCAGAAGGATGAAAAGCGGGCGGCGGAAAACCGAAAACTCGCCCATTTCCATCGTGGCCAGGAGCCAGAAGCACCAGATCAGATCAATCGTCAGCAGCGCGACACCGATCGGTTTTGATCTCGGAAAGCGGCCCGCCGCGGCGCGCGCACCGGTTGATCCGGCCAGGAAAAAACCGCTCACGAGCAGCAGAAAAACGCCGCACGCGATGCCTGCGATTTGGAGTGAGAGATGGTAAATCATGCGGCGCGACGGTCAGATTCCCACGGCCGGCGTCCCATACAAGCTGAATCCGTTCGCCTGGCTCACGTCGATGTGGATGAGCCGCCCGGCGAGGTCGGGATCGCCTTCGAACACGACGATTTTGTTGGTCCGCGTGCGACCCATGAGACGCGCGGCGTTCGTGCGGCTCGGTCCTTCGCAAAGAATTTCGAGGCGCGAGCCAACGAGGCGATCGTTCGCCCGATGCGCGGACGTGTCGACCACGCCGAGCAAATCCTGATTGCGCTGTTCCTTCACGCGTTCATCGATTTGGCCCGCCATCGCCGCCGCCGGTGTCTCGGCGCGCGTCGAGTAGCGGAAGATGAATGCGTTATCAAAAGCCGTGCGCTCCACGAGGTCGCGGGTCTGGAGGTACTCGGCGTCTGTCTCGTCGGGGAATCCGACGATGATATCGCTCGTGATCGCGATTCCCGGGCGGGCGCGGCGAATGCGACCGACGAGCGCAGAATAGTTTTCGGCGGTGTAGGTGCGGTGCATCTGCTTGAGGATCCGATTTGAGCCGGATTGGAGCGGAAGATGGATGTGCTCGGCTAGTTTCGGCAGGCGGGCGAAGGCGTCGATGAGATCGTCGCGAAAACCGATCGGGTGTGGCGACGTAAACCGCAATCGTTCCAATCCGTCGACGGCGTGGACAGCTTCGAGCAATTGCACGAACGCAGTCTTGCCGTCGACTTTCGCGAACTCATGTCGTCCGTACAGATTCACGATCTGGCCGAGCAGCGTCACTTCCTTCACACCGCGTGCGACGAGTTCGCGGACCTCCGCGACGATCTGACCGATCGAACGGCTGCGCTCCGCGCCCCGCGTCCGCGGCACGATGCAGAACGTGCAATGCATGTTGCACCCTTGCATGATCGACACGAAGGCGGTGACCTGGCGCGATGCGACACGTTGCGCGCTGATGGTGGACTGGGAGCCTTCTTCTTCCGCCGTATCGCAGATCGAGAAGCGCGGATCGTCCATCCGCCGCGTGCGCTTTTTCTCGACCAACTCCTCGACGTAATCGGCGACGCGATGGAATTTTTGCGTGCCGACGACCAGATCGACATGAGGCAAATGATCAAGCAACGCGTCGCCGCGGGCCTGCGCCATGCAGCCGAGGAAACCGAAGACGACTTCCGGCCGGCGTCGCGCCATCGGGCCGAGCATTCCCATTTTGCCGAGCGCCTTTTGGTCCGCCATATCGCGCACGCTGCAGGTGTTCAAGAGCACGACATCGGCTTCGGATTCGTGCGCGACGGATTCGTAACCGCGCTCGATCAAACTGTGCGCGACCTGCTCGGAGTCGCGTTCGTTCATCTGGCAGCCGTAGGTCTTGATGAAAAATTTGGGCATGCCGGACGAAACTGTGGCACAACCGCGCGGCCAATCCAATGTCGGGCGGGACCGTCCTAAGCCACGCCGATGGCGAAGGGCTTGCAAAAATATCGCGCTCATCGCGAGTCGCGCGGCAGTAACGAAGCCATCGAGCGATTGCGGCCGGCTCACCACGCGAACAGGTCCGATGAATAGGTGAGGTCCTTCGCCGTCTGCGCGGCTCACGATGACGGACGTGAAGTTGGCTGGTGTGTGAAGGCGTTTGCATCGCCCGCCCCGTTCGGATTAGATCGCGCGGGTTATGACTGAAGAAGCTCCAGCGATCGGCATCATCGGCGGCAGTGGCCTCTACCAGATGGAGGGCGTTGAAAACCCCAGCGAGCGGCAGGTCGAGACGCCATTTGGGTCGCCGTCTGACGCCCTGCTCGGCGGGACAATGCATGGGCGGAAAGTGTATTTCCTGCCACGTCATGGCCGCGGCCACCGCCTGCTGCCGCACGAATTAAACCATCGCGCGAATATCTACGCGCTTCGATCGCTCAACGTGCGCTGGATCATCTGCGTCACGGCAGTGGGGAGTTTGCAGGAACGCTGCGCGCCGCGCGACGTGCTGTTGCCTTCGCAATTTTACGATCGGACGAGTCAGCGCGCGGATCACACCTTTTTCGGCGAGGGAATCGCGGCCCACGTTTCGTTTGCTGAGCCAATCAGCGCCGGCCTGCGTGCGATCCTGGCGGATGCGGCGGACGAGGTAGGAGTGAAGGCGCACAACGGCGGCACTTACGTGAACATGGACGGACCGGCCTTTTCGACACGCGCGGAGTCGGAGTTGAACCGGCGCCACGGTTTTGACGTGATCGGGATGACGAATCTACCCGAGGCAAAGCTCGCGCGCGAAGCGGAGATCGCGCTCGCGACGCTGGCGATGATTACGGACTACGATTGCTGGAAGGTGGACGAA
>JALYZW010000093.1 GCA_030945725.1 Verrucomicrobiota bacterium
TCCTCGGCGAGATCATTCACAATCCCGAGGTCAACGAGCAGATTAGTTCGTTAGGCATCAAGAATCTGATGGGCAAAAACAAGGAGGCGGAAATCGTCGACCTGCGGCCGGACGACGTCGTCATCGTGCCCGCATTTGGGACCGAGGTGAGCACATTAGAGCAGATCAAGGAACGCGGCTGCCAGATTGTGGACACCACTTGCGGCGATGTCATGAGTGTGTGGAAGCGGGTCCGGAAATACGCTAGTGAATCCGCTACTTCGATCATCCACGGCAAGGCTGAGCACGAGGAAACCAAGGCCACCAGCTCGCGCGCATTAGGCGATGGTAAAGGGCATTACCTGGTTGTCCTGACCCTTGCCGAGACCGATTACGTTTGTGATTACATTCGTCATGGCGGGAACAAGGAGGAGTTCCTCGAGAAATTCCGGAACGCGCATTCGCCCGGTTTCGATCCCGATCTGCACCTCAAAACAATCGGCGTTGCGAACCAAACCACGATGTTGCGAGGCGAGACCGAAGAAGTGCAGCGCCGCATTCGCCAGGCGATCACCGATCGCGATGGGCCGCCGCTCGCCGCCACAAATTTTCGTTTTTTCGATACGATTTGCGGCGCGACCCAGGAGCGCCAGGACGCGTTGCGCGAGCTGCTTAACGTGCCGCTGGACCTTTTGCTCGTTGTCGGCGGATACAATAGCTCGAACACGTCGCATCTCGCGGAGATGGGCGAGGAAAAACTGCCGACTTACTTTGTTCGGAACGCTTCGCGGCTTCTCTCACCGGTCGAGATTCTCCACTACAATCTGCATCACAAGGAAGAGATCGTCGCACGAGATTGGCTCCCCTCCGGGCCGATTGTCGTCGGCATCACCGCCGGCGCCTCGTGCCCGAACAACCTGATCGAAGAAACTCTGATCCGGCTATTCGAACTCCGCGGCATCAGCCGGGAAGAGTTAGACGCTGCGGCGTAGCGCACTTCAGCCGCCGCCTTTTGGCCTCGGCGAGCTGGGCTAGGATGCTGCTCTCCGCGTTTCTAAGACCGCCGCGGCGAGGTCCGCGCGCGAATTCGTCATTAACTATGCGCGCGATCTGGAAAGGGAGTATCAGTTTCGGGTTGGTCAACATCCCCATCGCGTTGTACCCGGCGACGCGGAAAGAAGAGCTTAAGTTTCGGCTGCTTCGCTCCAGTGACCACAGCCCTGTGAACTACAAACGGGTCGCCGAAAAGGATGGCAAGGAAGTTCCGTGGGGCCAGATCGTGAAGGGTTACGAGTACGAGAAGGGGAAGTTTGTCGTCCTCGGCGAAAAGGATTTCCAACGCGTAGATTTAGAAGCCACCCAGACGGTCGACATCCAGGACTTTGTCGACATCGATGAGATCGATCCCATGTACTTCTACAAGCCGTATTACCTCGAACCGCAAAAGGGCGGCGACAAGGCTTACACACTGCTGCGCGAGGCGCGCGCGGATGGGAAGAAAGTAGGGATCGCGAAGGTTGTGATCAAGACCCGGCAATACCTAGCCGGGGTAAAGGCGATGAAGCATGCGCTGGTTCTCGAGCTGATGCACTTCGCCGAGGAGCTGTCCGATGCGGAAAAGCTGAATGTCCCGAAGAAACTCGAACTGGGAAAACGCGAGAAAGACATGGCGGCGGCGCTCGTCGACAGCATGTCGTCAAAGTGGGACCCGGAGAAATACCATGATGACTATCGCGAAGCGCTGCTCGATGTGATCGAGGAGAAGGTCGAGTCGGGCGGCAAAGAGATCGAAGAAAAGCCGAAAGAAAAAAAGACGTCGACCAAGGTCATCGACCTCGTCGCTGTTCTGCAGGAAAGCCTCGCGAAGGCCCAGGGTGGGAAGAAGGCCGCCGGCAGAAAGAGCGGGGCCAGGCGGAACGCGAAGCAGTCGGCGAGAAAAGCCGCGTAGCTCGCTTCGCGCTCCTGTCCGACCGTTTTAGGCCGCGGCGGCTCGCGCATTTCGCCGCTTCACCTCTGCAGAGAGCGAGCGACCGGTTTCGACCTTTTGCGCGCCACCGCTTTTCGTCATCCTGAGCCGCGCAGACGGCCGAAGGACCTCCACAGCAGCGGGGACGCACATCGCACACGGGGAAGGACGCGACGAGGCCGTGGGTGAGCGCGGTCCCGCGTGGGCGCAAACGCCCTGTCTGCATAGGTGAGGTCCTTCGCCGTCTGCGTGGCTCAGGATGACAGACCTTGCATGGCGGCATGTTTTTCGACGTGCCGCTCTTGATTCATACAAACGTTTGAATTATTATGTTGAGTGAAGAAAACGCTTCCGGTCGCCCCAGCGCGGAATGGCGAGACCAAGACGGCCATCCTGAACGCGGCCGAGAGGTTATTCGCCGCGCACGGGTTTAATGCCACTTCCTTGCGTGCCATCACTGCGGAGGCGCAGGCTAATCTTGGCGCGGTCAATTATCATTTCGCTTCCAAGGACGCACTGATCCTGGCGGTGCTTCGCCGGCGGGTGCAGCCTTCAAACGAAGAGAGAATTGCCTTGCTAGACTGTTTCGAAAAAGACGCGGCGGGCCAGCCATTAACGATCGAAAGAATCTTGGAAGCTCTGTTTCGTCCGCCGACGGAATTGGTGGCGCGAGGAGCGAAAGGCGGGCGCTATCTCGTGCGGCTGATGGCGCTCGCCCTGGCCGAGCCGGGGTCGGTTTTGCAGCCTCTGATCCAGGAAGAATTCGCCGAGAAAAATCGCCGCTTCCACGCAGCCATCCGACGCGCGGTGCCGTATTTATCCAGTGACGAGGTTCATTGGCGGCTCCATTTCGCGCACGGAGTTTTTTTGCACGCGGTCGCGCACTCGAATGTGCTTGAGCTTTCGTCGAATGGGCGGTGCCGCCATCACAGCGTGGAGGGAACGTTGCGCCGAATGATCGGTTTTTGCGCCGCCGGGATCGCGGCACGAGAGAACGTGAAGAGGAAGAAAACCAAATGAGCGTCGTCGAAGCACCACAGCAACCCCGCCGAATGACCGCTGCAACGCGCCGGCCGAACGATCCTCCGGCCAAAGCGGAGACGCCGCCCGTTCCTGCGGACCCTCCGAAGAAAACGCCATTGTTTCGTCGACCGACGGTCATCATCGCAGCGGCGGCGATTGCCATTTTCGGCATCGTTTATGGCGCGTTCACGATGTTTCATTCGTTCACGCACGAGTCGACGGACGACGCCTTCATCGATGCGCACATCATCGCGATCGCTCCCAAGATCGCGGGCCGGGTGACGGCGGTCCACGTCACGGATAATCAGATGGTGAAGAAGGGCGATCCATTGATCGACATCGATCCCGCGGATGCGGATGCGTTTTTGGCGCAAAAGCGGGCCGCGGTCGACGTGGCGCGCGCGAAGGCACGCAGTGCGCAGACGAGCGCGGAGCAGGCAGACGCGCACCTGAATACCTTGCACGCGGGTTATGAAGCGGCAGGCGCCAGCGCAAACGCAGCCGCGGCCGATACGAACAAACAGCGCGGCGATCTGGAACGAAACGCGCGTTTGATCACGAGCGGCGCGATTTCGAAACAGGAGTTCGAACATTCCTCCATCGATACGGCGGCTTCGCAGGCGACCCTGGAGTCGAAAAGGAAACAGATGGATGCGGCGGCTGCGTTCGTGAAGGAATCGGAGAAGCAGGCGCAATCCGCGCACGTGCAAGTCGACGCGGCGAAAGCGGAGGTGGCCGAAGCGGAAGCGACCGCCCGACAGGCGGAATTGCAGCTCTCGTATTCGAAGATGACCGCGCCGGAAGAGGGGCGAATCACAACGAAAGCGGTTGAGTCGGGAGCGTACGTGCAGGTCGGGCAAAATTTGCTCGCGCTCGTTACGCCGAACGTCTGGGTCACCGCCAATTTGAAGGAGACGCAACTGGCGGACATCCGTCCCGGCCAGCCGGTCAGCATTGCTGTGGATGCCTATCCCGACCGCGAATTGCAGGGCCACGTCGACAGCGTGCAAGCGGGCAGCGGCTCGCGGTTCAGTCTGCTCCCGCCCGAGAATGCGACCGGGAACTACGTGAAGGTAGTGCAACGCGTCCCAGTGAAGATCGTGTTCGACGAACAGCCGGACGTGCAGCGCGTGCTCGGTCCTGGGATGTCCGCCGTGCCTGATGTGACCGTGAAAGCCGGTTTCGGTGTCGCCGTCACGGTCGGTGTGATCGCGTTGATCGCGATCGCGATCGTCATCCTTGGCGCCGCGCTTTGGATCGGGAAATCTCGGCTCGCGCGGTGATCGATGGCGGCGCCTTCGCAACCTCCCCCGCAGGCGCAATGGACGCCGAGCCATAACCCCTGGTTGATCGCCGTCGCGGTGATGCTCGCGACGTTTATGGAGGTGCTCGACACCTCCGTCGCAAACGTCTCGCTCCCGCACATCGCTGGGAATCTTTCCGCCACAACTGACGAGGCGACGTGGGTGCTGACGAGTTATCTCGTCGCGAACGCGATCATTTTGCCCGCCACGAACTGGCTCGGCCAGCTTTTCGGTCGCAAGCGTTTTCTGATCACGTGCATCGTGCTTTTCACGATGGCGTCGGCGCTCTGCGGGATCGCGCACACCCTCGGCTTCCTGATCATCGCGCGCGTGCTGCAAGGCGCGAGTGGCGGCGCTCTCCAGCCGATCTCGCAGGCGGTCTTGCTCGAGAGTTTCCCACCGGCGAAGCGCGGCGCTGCCATGGCGGTCTTCGCGATGGGCGTCGTCGTCGCGCCGATCCTCGGTCCGACGCTTGGCGGCTGGATTACCGACAATTATTCGTGGCGCTGGATTTTTTACATCAACCTTCCGATCGGCACGATGGCCGTGGTGATGGTGAACGCGATGGTGGAAGACCCGCCGTATCTGAAGCGAATTTCGGCCGCGAATATTGATTACATCGGGTTCGGGCTGCTCAGCATCTGGCTCGCGACGCTCCAATTCATGCTCGATAAGGGGCAGGAGCTGGACTGGTTTGGTTCGCAGCCCATCGTCTGGTGCGCCGTGATTTCAACGGCCGCCTTCTTTGGATTTATTGTGCGCGAGCTGCGCACCGATCATCCGATCGTCGATCTTCGCGTCCTCAAAAATCGCAATTTCGCGGTCGGCTCCGTTATGATTCTGCTGCTCGGCGCACTGCTTTACGGAACGACCGCGATCCTGCCGCTGTTCATGCAGAACCTGTTGCACTATACCGCGCTCGATGCCGGCATCGCGATGAGTCCGCGCGGGATTGGCGCCCTCGCCATGACCATCATCGTCGGCCGGCTCGTCGGGAAAGTCAGCAGTCGCATGCTGATCGGCGTCGGATTTTTGCTGCTCGCCTATTCCTGCTTCCTGCTCGGCAACATCAATCTCACCATCGGGATGAGCAGCATCGTTACGCCGATTATCGTCAGCGGCGTAGCGATCAGTCTCATCTTCGTGCCGTTAACCACGTCCACGATGGGCACGCTCTCCCAACAGCAGATCGGCAACGCGAGCGGCATTTTCAACCTCATGCGCAACGTCGGGGGCAGCGTCGGGATCGCGATGATCACCACACTCGTCGCGCGTACGACGCAGACGAACCAGGCGATCCTCTCGTCCCACATGTCGCAGTTCAATCCGGTCATGCAGCAGCGCCTCGCCGCCGTGCAAGCAGGGCTGGCGCAGCATGGCAGTAGCTGGGAAGCGATGAAGCAGGCGCCGCGTGTCCTTTATGGGATGCTGCAGCAACAGGCCGCCTTGCTCAGTTACGTGCACAACTTCCGCTTTTTCGCTCTCACTTGTGTGCTCTCGGCGCCGCTCGTGCTGTTATTTAAGAAAGTGCGGAAACCGGTCGGGCCGATCGCCATGCATTGATCAACTCTCGCGCGTCACCTCGTCCGCAGATTTGTCCTCGCGCAGGCCGAGAAACGTGGCGTGACGCAGTAGACCGTAGGTCGTCCATTCCGTGAAACGCACTTGCGCGACGAGCTGCGGTTTTTTTGCGAAGGCCTTTGACGCCAGTTTGTCGAGCAGCGCTCGCAGCAGCGGTGCGACCGGAGGCACGTGAGAAGGTCGGCTCCTTCGCCCGGATCGAGATCAAACACGATCATGGTCGGCCGTTCGAGTTGCGGGATGCCGTGCAGGAACGGATGGATCTCGAGCGACGAGATATTCGCGACCCAGGCCAGCGTCCGCGCGTCGTTGATCACGATGTAATCGATGTCTTTCCCGCCTTCCCGCCGAGGGACGGGAAACGTCTTGACCCACGAGGGCGTAAAGGCGGGCGCATCTTTTTCGTAGAAGAATTCGCCGTGGACCCCATCTGGATACCGTTTCAGCGTGGCAGGGCGGCCTTTGAGATGCGGCAGCAGGACCGGGGCAACGCGCAGATAGTAATCGATGACTTCAGCCTTCGTGAATTTGCCGGCCCGGTAGAGCACTCGCTCCGGATTCGTAACGACGAATTTCTCTGACCGACCTGAGCGCTTCGCTACCATCTCATCTGATTCGCACGAGGCGGCTCCGTTGCGCCGCACGTGTGAGACAGGGGTCGTTGACTCACGCCCGCTCTCCGCCATCCTCCCTCCGTGACTTCAGATTCGTTAGGCTCCGCCGCGCGACGCGTCTCCCTGCTGACGGCGACATGCATCGTGATCGCGAACATGATCGGGACCGGCATCTTCACGAGTCTCGGGTTTCAGGTCGGCGATCTCCCGAGCGGTTTCGCAATCGTCACACTGTGGGCGGTCGGCGGCCTATGTGCGATGTGCGGCGCGCTGTCTTACGCAGAACTCGGAGCTGCTCTGCCGCGCTCCGGTGGCGAGTATAATTTCCTGAGCGAAATTTACCACCCGGCCATCGGTTTCCTGGCCGGTTGGGTGTCCGCCACGGTTGGCTTCGCTGCGCCGGTCGCGATCGCAGCGATGCCATTCGGCACCTACCTGGCGGAAATTTTTCCGGGCACGAATCCATTGATCGCCGGCCTCGCGGTTGTCTGGATTTCGACGCTCGTTTTGTTGTGGGACGTGCGACTGGGCAGCGCGTTTCAGACGGGTTCTACGCTTCTGAAAGTCGCGCTGATTCTCGTCATTATCGCCGCCGGGCTATGGATCAGAACGACAATGGTGATCTCGTTTTTGCCGGCGAAAGGCGACGCAGGACTGATCACGAGCAGTCCGTTCGCGGTCAGTCTTTTTTGGGTCATGTACGCGTACTCGGGCTGGAACGCGTCCACTTACATCACGGGCGAAGTGCGTAATCCGTCGCGTAATATTCCGCTTTCGGTTGGTTGCGGGACCCTACTGGTCACGATCATTTACGTCGCGATCAATGCAGTCTTCATGCGGACCACGCCGGTCGCCGAGATGGTCGGTAAACAGCAGGTCGCGATGATCGCCGGCACGCACATTTTCGGCGCGGCGGGCGCGAAGGTGATGGCCGCCTTCATTTGTCTCGGTCTCGTCTCAACGGTGAGCGCGATGATGTGGATCGGTCCGCGCGTGACGGCGACGATGGGCGAAGATTTTCGGATTCTTTCGTGGCTGCGACGCCGCAGCGCGCACGGTGCGCCGACCGTCGCGATCCTGGCGCAGTTCGTCGTCGTGAACGTGATGTTGCTGACGGCGAGCTTCCAAGCGGTGGTGAACTACGTGCAATTCAGCCTGACGCTTTGCTCCGCGCTCACGGTGTTCGGCGTTTACGTCCTGCGCTGGCGCCGGCCTACGCTGCCGCGGCCGTATCGCGTCTGGGGCTACCCGGTGACGCCGGCAATTTTCCTCGCAATCAGCGGATGGATGCTCTGGCACTTGCTCGCCGATCGGGCGACGCGTGGACCTTCTTTACTGGGCGCCGCGACCGTTGCGTTCGGGCTCGTTCTCTATTTCCTTTCCCCGAAAACTGCTCCCGCCACTCGTCCATCTCACATCGTATGAAAGTTCTGCTCGCTTCGCTCTTCATGGCCGCGCCTCTGCTCGCGCAAAATGCCGCGACTCTGGACGACACCGCGAAGGTGCTCGCCGGAATGCCGGTGGCAGGTCCGCTTGAACCCCTGACGCACGACGGCGGTTGGCAGGAACACGCGACCGCGATGGATGATGCGTGGGCGAAAAAGCAGCGGCGCCAGATCGGCCCGATCAGCGAATGGATGCAACAGAACGCCGAACAGTATTACCGCAGCACGAGCACGATGTACTACATGTTCAGCGGCCCGGATTTTCTCTACGCGAACATCTTTTTCCCGCACGCGAACACCTATATCCTCGCCGGGCTCGAGCCGGTCGGGAATGTGCCGGATCTCACGACGATGCCGCCGGATTTGCTTCGCACCGATCTCGCTGCCTTGCGCGGATCGCTCAGCTCCGTCCTGCGCTTCCAGTATTTCATCACAAAGGACATGCGCGCCGAGCTGGGGCGCGGAAATATCAGCGGGACACTCCCGATTCTTTACGTCTTTCTCGCGCGGCTCGGTTACACCGTAATCGACGCGACGCATGTCAGCAGCCCGGCCGACGGCGTGAAGATCACCTTCGCGAACGGCGATGAGCGGCAGACGCTTTATTACTTCAAGACCGATCTGTCGGGCGGGAATAGCGGATTCCTGAAATGGTGCGCAGCGCGCGGGCCAGGGCTCAGTCTCTTGAAAGCCGCCTCGTACCTCCTGCATGGCGATGGTTTCGCGGGCGTTCGCAATTTTCTGCTCGAGCACAGCCGCGTCATCGTGCAGGACGACTCCGGCATCCCGCTCCGCGCATTCCCGAAGAACTGGTCGGTCAATTTGTACGGCCGCTACGTTCCGCACACCGAAGAGTTCGCGAAGTATATGCAGCCCGATCTTGCCGCTCTCTATGCGAAGGACCCGGTGCCATCACCGCTCGGTTTCGCGTTTGGATATCATTGGCAAAAAGAGAGCGGCATCCTGATGCTCGCGACCCGCGATGCGCCGCGCGCTACGCTCGTCGAGCCAGCAGCAGCCGCAAAAACTGAGCGTCCGAAAACGAGCCGCCGTTCCCGTGGCGCACCACGACCAGCTGGAGCGAGGGAATAACGTAAAGACGCTGGTTGCCTGACCCGATACAGGCGACAAGATCAGGTGGCGCGTCGCGACAAAGACAGGCGCCGTTCCAATTCTGTTGCGGCCACTTCGGATGCAGCATCGCCTCAACCTCCAGCTCGCGTCCGCCGGGCGCCGCGCGATTATTCCACCAGCCGAGCGAGAAAGCGCGATTCGGAGGCGAACCGCGCCAGCATTGCGCGAGAGAACTGGAAGACACGACCGGCGATCCGCCGGCCAGGACAACGCGACCGAGCTTTGCCCACTGGCGCGCGGTCAAATACCAACCACTGGCGAGCAGGGGATTGCCCGCGCGATCCGGCAGGTAACGTTGCGGACCGAGGCCCAGGCGCGACAGGACGCGTCGTTCCAAATAACGCTGCGGCGTCTCGCCGTGCAGCTTCGTTTTCAGCACCGCGTGAAAAACCTGGAGCGCGCTCGGCCCGTAGATAAACGCGGCGCCGGGTTCCGCGACCGCCGGAAGCCCGATCGCAATCGCGTCGCGATCGCCGGGGTTGTTATTTTGGAGTGAGAATCCCGGTTCGAGTCCGCTCGAAAAATCAAGGAGCTGTCGGATCGTGATGCGCGATTTTCGGCCGTCGCTCTTCCACGCCGGAATCGTGTCCGCGACTCGTTCGTCGAGATTCAGCAAGCCATCTTCCGCCGCCGCCAACGCCGCCAGATTCCAAAACGCTTTGGTGCCGCTATAGATCCGGAGCGCTGCGTCCGCAGAGCCGCCCGGATATTCTTCGTGGATCGTTTTTCCGGCTTCGATCGCGAGAAATGACGATCCGCGGTGGCTTGCCGAGTACGCGGCGGCGGCGTGTACCGCGCCGGGATCGAGCGCCCCTGGTGCCAAGTGTGCGGCAACGAAAAGCGTGACCAGAGAAAGCGCGGCAGATCTCATGCGTCTCGCTCACCCAAGGCACGCGAGCGCGTCATCCACGGCATACACGAGTGAACTCGCGCCGTTGCCCCCGAGCCGCGCATCGATCGCTTCGAGCCGGTGAATCAGATCAGCCACTTCGCGGCGCGGATACGGTCCGCCCGCGGCAGCACAAAAATGCGTGCGGCATGCGAACGGCCGGTCCGCGTAAATCATGCACCGGCCGCTCTCGTGTTGCATCATCGGGCAGGCGCCGTCCAAGGATTCCGGCAGGCGCTTTCGGCCCGAAGCACGCAGCGCGTTCGCCGCCACCAGCGCTTCGCCGCGGGTCAAAAACGGGGTGCGTCCGGTCAGCCGAAATTGGCAGCACTGTGTGAGTCGCGTGCACTGCCGATCGATCGGACGCGTCTCGAGCTCGGCGTAGATGGCGCGGGTCTGCGCGAGCGTTTCCGCATTGTCCCGACGCATTTTCATGACGGCGCGAGTCCCGCCATGGCGCGCCCGGCGATCCAGCCGGTCGTCCACGCATTTTGAAAATTGTAGCCCCCGGTGATGCCGTCGATGTCAAGAATTTCGCCCGCGAAATAAAGGTGTGGCGTGATCCGGCTCTCCATCGTCTTGAAACTTATCTCACGCAGCCGCACGCCGCCACAGGTGACAAATTCATCTTTGTTCAGACTTTTGCCCGTGATCGATAATTCTGTGCGCGTGATTCGTTGCGCCAGCTGCAAAGTCTGCGGCCGTGGTAGATTGGTCCATCGCGTTTCGGTGGCCACGCCGGCGGCTAGTGCAAGCTGATCCCAAAGCCGCGTGGGCAGCGGGCTCAACGGCGAATTCACCACCAGTCGGTTTGGTTCGGTCAGGCGCCGCGCGCTCAGTTCGGTCAAAATCGCGTCCGCCGATTGGTCCGGCGTCCAGTTGATGCGCAGCACAAAACGGTATTCGCGTTCGTGGAGTTCGCGGGCGCCCCAGGCCGATAATCGCAGCACGACAGGACCGCTCAGGCCGCCGTGTGTGATGAGGAGCGGTCCGCGTTCGTGCAGCCGCGACTCCGCAACCGACAGCGCGACGTCCCGCATCGAGACGCCCGGCAGCGCTCGCAGCCACGGCGCGCCTGCGTGAAAGGTGAACAGGGATGGCACGCCTGGCTCGGTCGTGTGGCCCAGCGCGCGAGCGAGCTGGACGGCCTGCGCGTTCCGCGCGCCTCCGGTCGCGAGCAGAACGCGATCGCAAAGGATCGTATCGCCATTCGTATCCGTCGCCACAAACTGGCCGGTCTCCGTGCGATCGATTCGCTCGATCCCGCGCCGGTTGAACAAGTTCACGCCGGCGCTCGCCGCCTCCCGCAGCAGACAATCGACGATCGTTGCGGACGAATCGCTCACCGGAAAAATCCGTCCATCGCTTTCCATTTTCAGTGCGACGCCGCGCGCCTCAAACCACGCGACGGCGTCATCCGCGTCGAAGCGATGCAAAGGCGAAATCAGTTCGCGTTGTCCGCGCGGGTATCGCCGCGAAAACTCTAGCGGCTCTTCCCGCGCGTGTGTCACGTTGCACCGGCCGCCGCCGGAGATCCGCACTTTCGTGAGAAATTGCGAACCGCGTTCAAAAATGGAAACGGCGCTTCCGGGACTAGCCTCCCCACACGCGATCGCCGCGAAAAATCCGGCCGCTCCACCGCCTACGACGACGATTTGTTCCGCCACGCTTACAGCACTTCGATGCCGCGCTCACGCAATGCGATCGCCAGCGCACGCGCGTTTTTGATCGCGTAGGCGTCGCGGTCGTTGTCGAAATAAATCCACGCTTCCTGCGCGCCGCTCTCGGCGATCTTGCCCGCCCACTCGCCGATTTCATCCGGCGAATAATCATGCCGGTACCAACGACTCCTTCCATGCAAACGAGCGTAGATTACGTCATTAGACTTGATTAGTTCATCGGGCAGGCGCGGCGCGCTTACGGCGCAAAAAATGAGGCGGTGTTCCTCGAATCGGCGATATACGGATTCCCGCCACCAGCTCTGATGCCGGAATTCGACTGCGTTTCGGAAAGTGGGATCGAGTTGCGCCGTAATGCTCTTCAAGCGCGATGCCGTGTAGCGATAGCTCGGCGGAAACTGGAATAGAAAACAACCAAGTTTCGGTCCCAGAATGGCCGAGAACTTACAAAATTCCTCGACCAGCATGCGCGTTCGCACGAGCCGCATTTCGTGCGTGATCAGCCGGTTCACCTTCACCGAATAACGGAAGTTTTCCGGCGCATTTCGCGCCCACGATTTCACGGTGGCGAGCTTGGGCCAGCTATAGAAGGGCGCATTTAATTCGACTGTGTTGAAGTTCTCCGTGTAGTGCCGAAACCACGTATCGGTGCGCGGAGTATCGGGATAAAATTTCCCGCGCCAATGCCAGTAAAACCAGCCGGAACAACCGATGTGGACCTGCACGTGGCACGTTCCGCTAAAGTGCTCTCGCTGCAATCATGAGCGCGCGGGACTTCTTGACATCACAGGCGCTGTTCTTGCAGGTTCCGGCGATGAACTTTCTCGGCCGCTTCACCGCCATCATTTACTTCCTTATGCGGGTCATGGTCGGCTTGATGTTTGCCTGTCACGGCGCGGCGAAATTGCTCGACTGGTTTCCCGATCCGAAACATCCGGCCGCCGCGCACGCGCTCGACACGATGACGATGATCGGCGGCAGCATCGAGCTGATCGGCGGTCTGCTTATCGCCATCGGTTTGCTGACGCCGATCGCCGCGTTTCTCGCGAGCGGCATGATGGCGGTCGCGTTTTTTATGGTCCACGCGCAGATGGGATCGATCGTCCCTTATGTGAACAAGGGAGAGCTCGCGGTCGTTTACTGCTTCGTCTTCCTCTACATTTCCGCCCACGGCGCCGGTCCGTGGAGCCTCGATGCGCTACTTTTCCGCAATCGCCAGGAGCACATCGGCAGCCGACTTTCCCCGCTATGAACCGGATCTGCTTTTACGTCCTTGTCGCCGCGGGTCTCTGGCTTCCGCAAATCACTTCGGGGCAGGAGTGGGCGAAAGCGCGACTTAATAACTCGCCGCGTCACGGCGAGTGGGTGGAAATGAAGTCCGGTGAGCGAACCATTAAAGCCTTCGTCGTCTATCCGGAGCGGAAGCAAAAAGCGCCCGTAGTGCTCGTCATTCACGAAATCTTCGGGCTGACGGACTGGGTCCGAAGCGTGTGCGATCAGCTCGCGGAGAACGGCGTCATCGCGATCGCGCCCGACCTCCTGAGCGGCCAGACCTTTTCCGATCTCGATGGAGCGCGCAAAGCGATTTCCGCATTGCCGAAGGAACAAGTGATCGCCGACCTGAACGCGACCTTCGATTTTGCCGCTAAAATTCCTGCCGCCAATGGCAACGTCGCCGAGGCGGGATTTTGCTGGGGCGGCGGCTGGGCTTTCGGGTACGCCGGTTTGAACCCGAGGCTGAAAGCCGCATACTCGTTTTACGGCACGGCCGAGGACAAACCGACCTTGATCGCGAACATTGCGTGTGCGGTTTACGGATTCTACGGCGAAATGGATGAGCGCGTCGACGCGACCATCCCGAAAGCCGAGGAGCTAATGAAGGCGGCCGGGAAGAAATACGAGCCAGTGATCTACAAAGGAGCCGGACACGGTTTCATGCGGGAAGGCGAGACGCCGGGGACAAATGAGGCGAACAAGAAAGCTCGCGATGATGCCTGGAACCGCTGGAAGGAATTGTTGAAGCAGCTCGGGTAAGCGCGAAGCCCTCCCATGATTGCCGAGGCGCCCCGCGCAGCGACGGCGGCGCATAACGCCCCCGCTGCTGCCAGCTCTTGCCGTCGGGGCGGTGTGTTACACCTTCAGTCTGTTCAGAACGGTAAGTTCCAGGATAGATTCTGGTAGCTGGTGTTTTTAGATCTACCTCCTCTGCGCTTTAAGCTGTTCGCTGCGCTGTTGGTCTTATGCGCGGTAATTGCTTACCTCCCTGCCATCGGCGCTGGATTCATCTGGGACGATGACATTCTGCTGACCGCCAATCCGCAACTGCATAGCTTTAGTGGACTGGGCGAAATCTGGTCCGGAAAGAATTCGCATGACTACACGCCCTTAACACTGACAACCTTTTGGTTGGAGAAGCGAGTCTGGGGCGATACGCCGGTTGGGTATCATGTAGTCAACATCCTCTTACACGCCATCGCCGGAGTACTGCTGTGGCGAGTCTTAGAAGGCCTGCGGCTGCCCGGCGCCTGGATCGCAGCCTTGTTATTCGTAATTCATCCGGTGAACGTGGCCTCGGTCGCCTGGATCGCAGAGCGCAAGAACACTCTTTCGGGTGCGCTTTTCTTTGGCTCAATCCTCAGTTTTCTAGTAGCTCAGAAGCGCGACCATACGGCAGTCTATCTCTTATCCATCGGCCTGTTCTTACTTGCAGGCTTGAGCAAAGGCGCTGTGGTCACGATGCCGCTTGTCCTTTGCGGCTGTATACTTTGGGTTAATAAGAAAATCACACGTCGCGATCTACTGCGGCTGATTCCATTCCTGCTGATCTCGCTGGCGATCGCGCTCCTGACCATTCGCTATCAAGCGCGCGCACCGGATTTTGGATTGATCCGTACCGACCTACCATTCCGTATCGCGCGAGCCGGCGCGGTGATCTGGATTTATCTCGGCGGAATCTTTTTTCCGATCGGCTTAAGTCCCATGTCTCCGCCATGGCAGCCGAACCTGAGGACGCCGCTAGCCTACCTTCCAGGCATGCTCGTGATAGCCGCAGTGGGACTGCTCTACTGCAAGCGCAAAAGCTGGGGGAAGCCGCTTCTTTTCGTGTCCGGTTATTACCTTTGGATGCTGTTGCCAGTTCTCGGCTTCATACGACTGGCCTTGCAACAGGAAACACCGTGCGCCGATTGGTGGCAATATCTTGCCGCGCCTGGAATATTTGCCGGCATTGCGGGTGGCCTTTGCGTTGTTTCAAATGCGGTAAAGGAAAACAGCCGGCATGGCTTGCATGCTCTCCTCTATGTGGTCCTCGCACTGCTGTTCCTGCAAACGTGGCGGCGCGGCGCAACCTACCACTCGATGGAAACATACTGTCGGGCAGGACTCGCGGAGAATCCTCACGCCTGGAGTTTACAAAATAATCTCGGCGTGGTCTTGGCACGACAAGGAAAATTCGAAGAGGCCATCGCCCACTATCGTCAGTCGCTCGATGATAACCCACAATTCATGGAGGCGCACAATAATCTCGGTAACGCGCTTGCCGGAATGGGTAAGTGGCAGGAGGCGGACGGGGAATTTCATGTTGCGTTACGACTCAGACCGGCCAACCCCGAAGTATTGGGCAACCTCGCCGATAGTTACTTTCGCCAGGGCAAGAGCCACGAAGCGCTCGCGGCCGACGCTGAAGCCATCAAGGTCGATCGTTACAATCCGCAGCGCTACATCCAGTTCGGGCGCATGCTTGCGGCAAACAATCAATTTGAGCAGGCGATAGTCTGTTTTAGGGACGCATTAGTCCTGGCGCCCGGGAATATTGGAGCCCAAGTCGATCTTACTCAGGCGCTGCTTGCAGCCGGGCACGGCAAAGAAGCATCCTTGCTTTGCGAGCAGGCCTTGCAAGCGGCCAGACCGTCGGGAAGCCAGCAACTGATTCAAACGATTACCTCATTGTGCCAGCAGTGCGCTGCACCTGCGCAAAAATAAGCTCCCGAAGCCGGTCGGTTCGGCAGGGCGACTAACCTAACTAGAACCAGGCGGGAGTGGTTCGCATCTATTGCTTCGCGCCCTCGATCTCGTCGGCGAGGGCGGTCGCTTCGTAAACTTTGCGCAAGGCTTCGCTGATCGCCGCCGAGTCGACGCTCACGGCACGCGCCTGCTTGTCGGAATAGATGCAATCGAGGACTAACGATTGAATGTTTCCGTCAAAGATAATGCCGACAAATTCATTCGCCTTGTTTACGACCGGACTGCCGCTGTTTCCGCCAATGATGTCGGCGTCGGAGACGAAGTTAAACGGTGTGTTTGGGTTGAGCGCGCCTCTCTTGTCGAGCCAGCGCTGCGGCAGATCGAAGGGCGGCTGGTTGTTGTGTTCCGCCGCGCGCTGGTAAAGGCCGGCGAAATTTGTGAGGGGAGCAACGGGCTTATCGTCCTCTTCGTAACCGCGGACCGGGCCGTAGGAGAGGCGAAGCGTGAAGGTGGCGTCGGGATAAGTGCTCGTGCCTTCAACTGCAAACCGGGCCTTTGCGATTTCAGAATACGCCTGCTGCTTCGTCTCATCCTGCGACTCAAAAACTTTCCGTGCGTCCCGGGCGGGTCCGTCGACCAACCGTGCAACTTCCAGCATCGGATCGGCCGCTGCGGTTACGGCGGCCGCGCCGCCTTGATAGAGTTGTTTACGGTAGGCGGGGTCTTTGAGCTTGGTGCCACGGATTAACTCCGCAGCCCGCGCGCGCGGCGATTTGCCCGCGAGGACTTTTTGGACAAGTGGATCGTTGGCGCCGAAGCGCGCGGTCATGTCGGTGAGCGAATCAGCGAGCGTGACTTGCTCGACGTCCTCGTGCACCGGCTCGGTCGAGAAGAGGTCGAGCTCGAGCGACTCGCGGTTGCTATCGCGAAATTCGGGGAATCGTTCGCCGTTCGGTTTTGCACGTTCGTCGCCGGCGCGAAGCAAGCGCCGCGCATACTTAAAGAGTGTGCTGTAAAAGGCGCGCGGTGCGCGGTAGGTCGCAGTCTGCCGGCCACGCGCGGACTCGAAGTAATAGTAGACGGGCAGAACTTTCGCCGTCTCCTCCTGCGCCTGCTTGATCCGGCCGTAGGCGCCGAGCGTCTCTTTCAGCGATGGCTTGGAACCGATCGCATCCTGGAGTTTCTTTTCGCGCCCGCTGATCGCGCCCCAGATTTCCGGGTCCAGCAGCGCGGCGTGATAGCCATCGTAGCGCTTGCGGTTATTCTGGATGCCGAACAAGTCTTCGCGGGCTCGGCGCGCGTTTTCGAAACTGCGCGCAGCAAATGCGGTCAGGAGCACCTCGCGGCGATTAAACATGCTGAGCAAGTAGGGGACTTCGTGGTCGCGCATCTCGGCGAGCTCGTCAGTCGTGAGCTGCCGGTCGGTCTTTCCTGGATGTCCGCTGACGAAGGTGAGCTCGCCGTCCGCCGGGCCTTTCGTATTCCATTTCAAGAAATTCTCGGGGTGCGCCGGCTGACCGTTTTCGTAGGCGCGGAAAATGCAGATATCGAGATCGAAGCGCGGGTATTCGAAGTTATCCGGATCGCCGCCATAAAACGCCGCCTGCTGCTCGGGAGCGAAGACGAGGCGCACGTCGTCGTAGCGCTTGTAACGGTACAGATTGTAGACGCCGCCCTGATACAGCGTGGTCACGTCCGACCGCAGGCCCGTTTTTTCTTTGCTCTCTTTTTCGATCTCCGCGATTGCGTTTCCGCGCGCCTTGTTCGCGTCGTTGCCCGACATTCCGGCGTGGACCGCGGCGTTTACGCGCTGGGTCACGTCTTCGATCGAGATCAGGACGTTGAGCTCGAGGTCGGTCGCTTTCGGTTCATCCGCAGAGGTCTTCGCGTAGAAGCCGTCCCGGACATAGTTCTGTTTCTCGCTCGAAATTTTCTGCAGGGTGTCGAGACCGACGTGGTGATTCGTGATGACCAGGCCGTTCGCCGAGATGAAAGAGCCACTGCCGCCGGAGTTGAAGCGAACGCTGGATTTCTGCAGGTGATCTAGCCACTGCTGGGTCGGCTCGAATTGGTATTTCTCTTTCAGTTGCTTCAAGGGCGGACTGTTAAAAAGCCACATCCCCTCGTCCGCGGAGACGAGAGAACTGGTGAGAACAAGCGCGAGGCCCGAGGCGAAGAGACGGTGAAAAGACATGCGCACGAACTCTATCGCGAGCCACTGATCGGACAACGGGTTTTCGCCGCCTTCGTTTTGGTGCGACGGAAATTTCGAGGCGCGAGCCGGCCGAGGGCCACCTGCGTTTCGTTATGCACTGGTTAGCACGCGCCGGCCGGCGGCAGAGTTTCTGCTGCTCCATCCCGTGTCTCCGGGTTGTTCCAAGCGCCGAGCCATGCGATCAATTTGCAGCACCAAGCAGTTCTTTTGGATGCCGCCCAAGTCATCGACCCGGCGCCTGGTCTCCTTCGTATCTCCTAACCACCCATGAAGAAAAGCACTCCAGTCCTCACGGCACCGCGCGAAAACGGTTCCCAGCTCAACGGCGAAAGCATCGATCTGAAGGAGCTTCTGACGGCGCTGACAGCGTTTAAGCGCGGCGATTTCTCCGCTCGGTTGCCCGATTCCTGGGTCGGTGTCGCGGGTAAAGTGGCGGACACTTTCAACGAAGTGATCGCGATGAATCAGCGTCTTGCTCGCGAGCTCGATCGCATCGGGCGCGTGGTCGGCAAAGAGGGACGCACGACGCAGCGCGCGTCGATCGGCGACGTCTCGGATTGTTGGGCGGAAGCGATCGGATCGGTCAACGGCTTGATCGGCGATCTGGTCAACCCGACGGACGAAATGGCGCGCGTGATCGGTGCAGTGGCGAAGGGCGATTTGTCGAAAACGATGGCGACGGAAATCGAGGGACGTGCGCTGCAGGGTGAGTTTTTGCGGACCGCGAAGACGGTCAACACGATGGTCGATCAGCTTGGTGCCTTTGCGTCGGAAGTGACGCGTGTGGCCCGCGA
>JALYZW010000094.1 GCA_030945725.1 Verrucomicrobiota bacterium
GCTGAAAACGCTGGTCCTTCGCGACCGCATCCCAGAGCGGGTCGAGCTGCAGGAGCGCCGGAGTGAGGTGGGCCGCGGGCTCGGTAAGCAGATGGGGAATCGCACCAACGACGTCGTCAACGTCTCCAAGTAACGCGTGGACCTGCGCGGCATTCAGTTCCATCAGCGGACCCAACATCGCGTCGCGCCTGGTTAGTTCGATGGCGCGCGCGGCGTGAGACAGCGCGGCCGCGCGATCGCCCAAGGCTGCGCAATTAAGCGCCAGATAAGCGGCCACGTCCGGATCATCCTCGGCTCCGTTGCCGAGACCTTGCAAAAAAGTTCGGCCTTCCGTAAACGCTGCCTGCGCGGCGGCTGCATCGCCCGCGCGCAACTTCGCCAGACCGAGCAGAAAGAAAACCAGCCCGCGGGTGGAACCTTCCAGTTCACCCGGTCTGGCCAGCTCGGCCTGGCACCGGCTGACGAGATCGGCGTAGCGACGCTCATACAGCATCTGATATTTCTGAAGCGTGGATGGATTCGAATCCGGCGCTTGCGGCGGCAGCGGTCCGAGCAAGCCGGCAGCCGCCTTGAGATTTCCTTCCGCTTGGAAAGTGGCGGCTTTCGCGCCGATCAGATCCGCATTGTCCGGCGCGATATCCAAGGCCCGATCGAGGATCCCGCGCGCGGTGGAAAATCTGCGCAATTTCGCGTCGGTGCTTCCCCATTCGTAGAGCAGTAAAACATTGCGGGGATCGACTTGGGCCGCCTGTTCCAGATGCGAAAGCGCTTTGTCCCATTCACCTTTCCTTCGCTCGAGATAGGCGAGCGCGGTCAGCACTTCCGGGTCGTTCGGCATCCGCCGCCGCGCCTCTTCGAAATCACGCGAGGCCGCGGCGTAATCTTGTTCGCAGTAATAATGAAAGTAGCCGCGCGCGAGGTACCCGTCGCCCAGCTCCGGCTGCAGCCTGACCGCAGTCTCCGCCGCGTCGCTGGCCGCGGCCCGCCGCGCCGGCGTGTGCTCCCATTGATTGAAATAAATGAAGCTGCTCGCGGTGCTCAGGTGCGCCCACGCCAGTGCGAACTTTGGGTCGATGCGGACCGCTTCGCCGAAATAGCGCGCGATGTTTTCGTAGGTCAAAGCGGTCTGATTGCGCGCTTCAAAGGCGAGGCCGCGAAGATAAGCATCGTAGGCCGCCGGATCTTCCGTCGGCTTGGCCGCGAGCGCTTTCTTCTCCCCGCCGGTTAGCTGCACGTGCAGCGATTGCGCGATCTTTTCCGCCACTTCACTTTCGACCGCAAACAGATCGGTCAGATCGCGATCATAAATCTCCGCCCACAAATGCGAGTCATTTTCGGCCCTGATCAGCTGCACATTGATCCGCGCTTTTTCGCCGTTCTTCTGCACGCTGCCTTCCAGAATCGTGGTGACGCCGAGCTGCCGCGCGATCTCGCGAAGATTTTCCGGCGCGCTGCGATAACGCTCGGTCGAGGTGCGCGAGATGACCGTCAGCCCGCCGATTTTGGCGAGGCGCGTGAGGACTTCGTCCTGGATCGCGGTCGCGAAATACGCGTTATCTTTCGCGTCGCTCAGACTCGCAAAAGGGAGGACCGCGATCGAGTTAGCCGATGCGGATGAAGCCATTGGCGGAGCCGGTTTCGAGCGCAAGAAAGCGTAAACGATCGACCCCACGGCAATCGCGGCGAAGACGAGCATCGTGGCCCATAACCACCGATTCCCGCGCAGGCGATTCGCGGAATTGCTTTCGCCATTCTTCCGCCGGCGCAGCCCTTCTTCGGTCAGCTCGAAAGTCCAGGCGCCGAACAGAGCGAACGGAAAGGCGAGCACGATCAGCAGCACCACAATCCGGCCGCCCCAACGCGGGATATCGAAGAACGGGAAGACCTGGGTTGCGATCTGAATCAGCGACCAGGCGACCACGCCGTAGGCGGCCGCGACTTTGTAGACGTTCCGGCGTTTCAGCTCGGACAACAGATGGCGCGGAATCATCGTTGGCGGAGGACTCGGCCAGACTCCAGAAGAGCGGCGGCTCGCGGAATCATTCTTCGAACGTGCGCGCGAAGCCTAACGAACGCGATTATATTTCGTGAGCAACTCTCGAAGGCGTTCGCGCGGCAGCGCGTCCACGTGATGTCCGTCGCGCCCCGTCATACTTTGGTTATCGACGAGAGCGTTCACGATCGCTTCTTCCACCGACTGGACCGTGGCGGTAAACAACGCATCCATCCGGTCGTTCGGGACTGTTTGCACGGCGTGGGTTGCCGCAGCGGGATCGGCGACGTTCGGGTTGGCGGTGGAGAAAGCGAGAAACAAATCGCC
>JALYZW010000095.1 GCA_030945725.1 Verrucomicrobiota bacterium
AATTGGTAGCGCTCCTCCGGCTTCGCTCCGGCCAGCGAGGCCTCGCATTTGGCACGCACGACCTCCAGCGACTTCGGATTGAGGTGCGACTTGAAGTCGCCGCCTTCGTCGGGATCCGGGACAGTGAAGAGGCGATCGTAGAGCCGCACTTCGGCGTCGATCGCGTGCGCGGCACTGACCCAATGGATTGTGCCTTTCACCTTCCGACCCGAGGTCGCGCCGCCGGTCTTGCTCTCGAGGTCCGCGGTGCAGCGCAATTCGATCACGTGGCCGGCATCGTCCTTCACGACTTCGTCGCACTTAATGATGTACGCGTATTTCAGCCGCACCTCGCCACCTGGCCGGAGCCGGAAGTATTTCGGCGGCGGCGTCTCCATGAAATCGGCGCTCTCGATGAACAGCTCCCGGCTGAACGCAATCTTCCGCGTTCCAGCATCGACGTTCTCCGGATTATTGATCGCCGGCAGCTCCTCGACCTGATCCTCGGGATAGTTTGTGATCACCAATTTGACCGGCCGCAGAACGCCGAGCCGTCGCTGCGCCGTCCGGTTAAACTCATCCCGCACGGCATGCTCGAGCACTCCGAAGTCGGTCAGGCTCGGGTATTTTGTGATGCCGATGTGGTAGGCGAAATCGCGAATCGCGCTCGCCGTGATTCCGCGCCGACGCATTCCGGAAAGGGTCGGCATCCGCGGATCGTCCCAGCCTGCGACCGACCCGTCGTTCACCAACTGCAAGAGTTTTCGTTTGCTGATCACGGTGTAGTTGATGTTCAGCCGCGCGAACTCGATCTGGCGGGGAAGCGTGCGCGGCAGCTCGAGCGCCTCGAGCAGCCATTCGTAGAGCGGGCGATGCACTTCGAACTCCAGTGTGCAAAGCGAGTGCGTAATCCCTTCGATGTAGTCGCTCAGGCCATGCGCGAAATCGTAGGTCGGATAAATGCACCAGTTCGCGCCGGTATGATGATGCTCGAGGTGGCGGATGCGATAGAGCAGCGGATCGCGCAGCCACATATTCGGCGACGACATGTCGATCTTCGCGCGCAACGTGCATTTGCCATCGGCAAACTCTCCCGCGCGCATCCGGGTGAGTAGATCGAGGTTCTCCTCAATCGCTCGGCCTCGAAACGGGCTCTCCTTCCCGATGCGCCGATACTCGTCCGTCTCCTCGGCTGACATGTCGCAGACGTAAGCTTTTCCGGAGGTGACAAGCCGGCGCGCGTATTCGTAGAACTGCTCGAAATAATCGGAGGCGTAGGATGGACCTAACGAGTGGTTCCCGTCCGTCGCCGTAGCGGGATTTATCTGAAAGTCCTGCTTCCCGTTTACTTCGACCGTCTGCGGCGCGTTCTCTTTTGGTTTCAGTCCGACGTGCTTATCGGCCCAGCCGGCGATTAGCCATCGGACGTCATCGACGATCGACTCAACGTATTCACTTTCTTCCTTGGCTGGATTCGTGTCGTCCATCCGGATGTTGCAAATGCCTCCGAACTCACGTGCGATGCCGAAGCCGAGGCAGATCGCCTTGGCGTGGCCGATGTGCAGGTGTCCGTTCGGCTCGGGCGGAAAACGCGTGTGAATCTGCGTATGTTTTCCGGTGCGCAGATCGTCCGCGATGATTTCGCGGATGAAATCAGTGGGCGGTGTCTCAGTCGAATTTGTCATGGCGCAGTCGGAGACTAACGACGCCAGCCTGTCTTGTCATCCGAGGCAAAGTCGTGGGACAGAAGCAGCTTTCCGGTTGCGCAGCGGGATTCCTCGACTTCGCTCGGAATGACGATGCTTTATACGTTTGACGACCTGGCCGAATGGAACGGCGATACCCCGCTTCGACTCGGCGTGTTCGGCGCTCCGATTGCGCATTCGCTCTCACCGCAAATGCAAAATGCGGCGCTCATCGCGTGCGACCTTCCGATGCGCTACGAGCGTTTTCACATTCGCCCGGACGAGCTGTCCGCCGCTATCCACCTTGCGCGCGACCTGAATTTCGTGGGCCTCAATCTGACCGTCCCGCACAAAATCGCCGGCCTGCGCTGCGTGGATAAACTCGACCGCAGCGCGCTCGCCGCCGGCGCGCTGAACACGATTGTCCTGCGCGACGGGACGGCGGTCGGTTTCAACACGGACGGCTCCGGTTTCGTCGCCGCGGTGCGCGAGGTGTGGTCAGGACTGGAACTCAAGAATACTCGGGTGCTGGTTCTCGGAATCGGCGGAGCCGGCCGCGCAATTGTCGCGGCCTGTGCGACGGCTGGTTGCGATAAGGTCGTCGTCTGGAATCGCACGCGGACAAAAATTCCGGACGGCCTGGTTGTCGCAGAATCGCTCCCCGAAGCAGTCGCGCAGGCCGATCTGATCGTCAACGCGACGAGCGTTGGGTTAAGTGCAAGCGACGTTTCGCTGATCGACCGCGCGATGCTTCGGCCGGAGCAATTCGTTTACGACACGATTTACCGTCCGGTGGTAACGCCGCTTTTAACGGAAGCGCGGGCGGCGGGAGCAAAGTGCGCGAACGGTTTCTCGATGTTGTTGCACCAGGGGGCGCGCGCTTTCGAATTGTGGTTCGACCGGGCGGCACCCATCGATGAAATGCGCCGCGCCCTGTGGTTAGCGGCCGAGGCTGCGTG
>JALYZW010000010.1 GCA_030945725.1 Verrucomicrobiota bacterium
GTCGCAATTCAATCCCGATCCCGGCGGGATAAATTTCGCCGAGCCCGAACCGCCGCCGGACTTGTTCCCGCCGATTCTGCCGATGCCGCCCGAGTATGGCGAGGAAGCTGTCCCGCGGTCACTGCAACTTCCGCGTCGCGGCACGCGCGAGGTCGTACCCGGTCGGCATAAACTCGAGTACGGACATTACCCGGATGCGCTCAGCGGGATCGGATTACTGCCCGGCTCGGAGCCAGTTCCGAACCGCTGGTTCCTCGGTTTCGGCCGCTGGAAACGATACGCGGATCCGTCGGCCGAAACCACCTACCAAGCCGGTGCGCTTCGGCTTTTTCACCCGTATCTCCAGAGCACGCTGAAGGGCGACGCGCCGATCATCGGCCAGGACTATTTCCTTAACCTGACGCTCAACAATTTTTCGCAATTCGAGGCCCGGCGGCTGCCGACGCCGAGCGGGGTGAGCGCGGCGCGGCCCAATAGTTCCGAATTTTTTGGCCGCAGCGAGCAGTTCTCGCTTTCGAATGATTTCTCGATCGGCGTCGATTTTTTCAAAGGCGAGACCGCGTTTAAGCCGGTGGAATGGGCCATCCGTTTCCTCGGCGTTTATAACGTGAATTACATCGCCGTGCGCGAGAACAACGCGCTCGATCCCGATCCGCGCGGCCCCGGTTTTGATGCGCCACCGGGGACGCGCGTTGATCCGGGCGGCCTCAACCCGCCGCTTCGAAGATTACCCGGCGACCTGCAGTATTCCCGCTATACCACGCGACAGAAGGACTGGGTCGCGTTGCAGGAAGCATTTGCGGAGATCCACATTCGCGACCTTTCAAACAACTACGATTTCATTTCCTCACGCTTCGGCATCCAGCCGTTCGTGAGCGATTTCCGCGGCTTTATTTTTAACGATTCCAATCTCGGCGCGCGTGTCTTCGGCAATTACGACAACAACAAATGGCAATACAACCTGATCGCCTTCGACATGCGGGAGAAGGACACCTACTCGGACTTAAACGAGTTTGATTCTCGCGATCAGCGGGTCCTGATCGCAAATGTCTACCGCCAGGATTTTTTCGCGAAGGGCTACACCACGCAGCTCAGCTTCCACGCGAATTTCGACGGGGACAGCCGCCATTACGATAAGAACGATTTCATCACCCGGCCCGCGCCGATCGGCAAAGTGCGCGACCATTCGGTCCAGGCCTACTACCTCGGTTGGACCGGCGATGGACACATCGGCCGCCTCAACCTCACGCACGCTTTTTACCAGGTCTTTGGTGAGGACGAGTTCAACGGTATCGCGCAGCATCATGTCGAAATCAGCGCGCAGATGGCCGCCCTCGAGCTCTCGATCGATAAGGATTGGCTGCGTTACAAGCTCTCCGTTTTCTATGCGAGCGGTGACTCCGATCCGCGGAACTCACACGCGACCGGTTTCGACACGATTTTCGACCGCCCGTTCTTCATTGGCGGACCGTTTAGTTTCTATGTCCACCAAGGGTTCAACCTCGCCGGCACGTCGGTAAATTTTAAGCAACGCGATAGTCTGGTGCCCGATCTCCGAACGAGTAAATCGGAAGGGCAATCGAACTTTGTGAACCCCGGGGCGTTCATCGTCGGCTACGGCAACGACGCGGACATCACGCCAAAACTAAAGGCGTTCCTGAACGTGAATTACGTTTGGACAGTCGAGACGGAGAGTATCAAGCAGGTGTTGTTCACGAACCATGCGAGCAACGACATCGGCCTTGATTGCAGCGTCGGCGTGCAATGGCGGCCGCTGCTGACCGACAATGTGATCGTCACCGCGGGCATCGGCTTCCTCGTGCCGGGTCAGGGTTACAAGGACATCTATCGCGCGAACACCCGACCGGTTTTTGGTTACGACCAGCCGGCCGCCGGACACGTGGATGATTTTCTCTACAGCGGGCTGGTGACGCTGACGCTTACCTATTGATGCGTGCGCCGTTGCACATGGGGAGCGCGCAGAACATCCTCGCCGTGGTTTTCGTCGCGGCGACAAGCATCGCTGCAGCTCCCGCGCAAGAGTTGCCAAGTTCCGGTTACGGCCCCCCCACAGCGGTCCCGCCTAACGAGTCCAGCACGGCCGCCGCTGCCCGGCCGAAGCAAAACTGGATCGATCAATCACAGGCGGCCGCCGACGCGAAAAGTGCCGGCTGCCTCCAGTGCCATCACGGCGTGGAACCGATGCACAAGGCGGAGCACGTCGTCCTCGGCTGCACGGATTGCCACGGCGGAAATCCGGCGCGCGGCCTTGCGAAGGAGCAGGCGCATGTCCTGCCGCGGAACAAGGAATTCTGGAAGACCTCCGCGAACCCGCCGAACTCGAACGTCTGGCTGAATCACGAATCGAATGAGTTTGTAAAATTTCTCAACCCCGGCGATCTGCGCGTGGCGAAGGAAACGTGCGGGCTATGTCATGCCGAGATCGTGCGGAACGTCGATCACAGCATGATGAACACCGGCCCGATGCTCTGGGGCGCGGCGCTCTATAACAACGGCGCCTTCTACCTGAAAAACTACCGGTTCGGTCAGGCTTACGGCGCGGACGGCGTGCCGCTGCGACTGATCAACTACACGCCGGTCACGCCCGAGGACACGCAGAAGCATGGGATTCTGCCGTTCCTCGAGCCGCTGCCGCGCTTCAATCTGAGCAATCCCGGGAACATCCTGCGCATCTTTGAAAAGGGCGGCGAAAAGCAGTTACAACTCGGCGCGCCCACCGACCGCGAGCCGCCGGGGAAACCGGCTCGGCGATTATCCGAACGCGGTCTCGGCACGTTGAATCGCACCGACCCGGTGTTCCTCGGACTGCAAAAAACGCGGCTGCACGATCCGCTACTTGGCTTCCTCGGATCGAACGATCATCCGGGCGACTACCGGTCGAGCGGCTGCTCGGCCTGCCATGTCGTCTACGCCAATGATCGCTCGCCAACAAACTCCGGCTGGTGGGCGAAATACGGACATCAAGGTCTGAGCTTCACGGCCGACAAAACGATTCCGAAAAACGAAAAGGGCCATCCGGTCGTGCATCAGTTCACGCGCTCGATCCCATCGAGCCAGTGCATGAACTGCCACATGCATCAGGGAAATCTCTTTGTGAATCCGTACCTCGGCTACACCTGGTGGGACCAGGAGACGGACGGCGAGCTGATGTATCCGAGACAGCAGCACGATCCGAGCGATGACGAGCTCGTGCTCAAGACGCAGGAAAATCCTGAGGCCGCGGCGGCGCGCGGATTATGGGGCGACAAGAATTTCCTCGAGCACGTCTCCGAGTTGAATCCGCAGCTGAAGCAGACGCAGTTCGCCGATTATCACGGACACGGTTGGGTTTTCCGCGCGGTCTTCAAACACGATCGAAAAGGAAATCTGCTCGACCTGCGCGACAACAAAATCGCGCACGATGATCCGCAAAAATTCAAGAAGGCGGTGCATTTGAACGACGTCCACCTCGCGAACGGGATGCAATGCGCGGACTGCCATCTCGAGAAAGATGTGCACGGGAACGGCATGCTTTACGGCGAGCCGCGGAACGCGACCACGATCAACTGCATTGATTGCCACGGGACGGTCGTGCAGCGGCCGACGCTGATCACGACCGGCAATGGTGGTGCGGTCGATCTGCGCAACAGCAACACGCCGTTCGGCGCCCGGTTCACGTGGGAAGGGACGAAGCTGATCCAGCAGTCAACCATGTCGCCCGACATCCGGTGGGAAATCCCGCAGACGATCGACACCGTTGATC
>JALYZW010000113.1 GCA_030945725.1 Verrucomicrobiota bacterium
CGACGGAAGTGAGCCGCGTTTATCACATCGAACGAGGCTACGAACATCTCGATGAAAAACTGAGCGGCCTCGGCGCGCACAACGAGCGGGTGAAGGCGTAAAATGGAAACGATCGTGGACGAAAAACATGTGCGGACATGGGCCACGCTTTGCCACGCGAGCGCGCTCGCTGGCTTCTTTCTTCCCGCCGCCGGTCACATTCTCGGCCCGCTCATCGTCTGGCTGGCGAAGCGCGATACGTCGCCGATCATCGACGAACACGGAAAGGAAGCGCTCAACTTCCAGATCACGATGTTGATCTACAGCATCGTGGCTGCGTTCCTTTGCCTGGTGCTGATCGGGTTCGTGCTGCTACCGGTGCTCCACGTATTGAACGTGATTTTTGTCATCATTGCCACGATCCAGGCCAACGACGGGAGGCTGTATCGTTATCCGCTCTCGCTTCGGATTCTGAAGTAGGCGAACGCTGCTCATCGGCGCTGGCCGGAGCGGCAATTGCGTTTCTTCGCGTGCGCGAGCTCCAGTGCCGTCATCCTGAACCGCGCAGACGGTGAAGGATCGCACCCATTCAGGCCGCGCTCAGCGTGAATGGAGCGGGAGCAATCATCCAAGGGCTTCGTGGCTTGTCGGCTCACTTGCAGAAAAGTCGTCGTGTCTTTGCGAGGTCCTTCGCCGTCTCCGCGGCTCAGGATGACGAGCTTTTGACGCCGCGAATTCTCGCGCGCGGCCTGCAGCCAGCATTGCTGTTGTTCGGATGCCCCGCCCACATTGTGGCCACTGTCGTCATCCTGAACCGCACAGACGGTGAAGGATCGCACCCGTCCGGGCGGCGCTCACCGCGAAGCCGCACCGGCAGCCATCATCCAAGAGCTTCGTGCCTTGTCCGCTCACTTCCAGAGAGTCGTGTTTTTGCGAGGTCCTTCGCCGTCTCCGCAGGCTCAGGATGACGGGCGTGCCTAACGACTCATTTGCTCGACGCGAGATCGCGCAACGTCTTCATGTTTTCGACGTCTTCCGCCAGCTCCTTGCCTTTCGGTGTCTCGAGCACTTTCGGGATTTTCCGGAAACGCCGGTCGCGCATGATGACTCGAAACGCAGCGGGCCCGATCTGGCCTTTCCCGATGTGCTCGTGCCGATCGACCCGCGAGCCGCGGGCCGTCTTCGAGTCGTTCAAATGTATCGCGACGAGTCGCGCCAAACCGATCGTGCGATCGAATTCGGCGAACATCCGCTTCGTCGCGCGCTCGGTCGAGATGTCGTAGCCGCCGGCGAAGACGTGTGCCGTGTCGAGGCAAACACAAAGTCGCTCGGGTTCCCGCACATTGGCGATGATGACGGCAAGATGTTCGAACTTGTGCCCGAGACACGAGCCCTGGCCGGCGGTCGTTTCGAGCGCGATTTTCGTTTTCACTTTTGGAATTTCCGCGAGCACGTGATCGATCGAGCCGATGATCTTTTGCAGCCCCGCTTCTTCGCCCGCGCCGAGATGGGCGCCGGGATGAAGGACGAGGAACGGCAGCTCCAGTTGATCGGCGCGGACGAGTTCCTCCGAGAGCGCGCGCAGCGAATTCGCGTGAAACTGCGGGTTCGTGGCGGAGAGATTGATCAGGTAATTCGCGTGGGCGAAAACGGCGTCGAGCTGACAACGCTGCGCGTGATCGAGAAACGCGCGAATCTCTTCTTTCGCGAAGGCGCGCGCGAACCACTGCATGTTGTTCTTCACGAAAATCTGCATCGCCGTCGCGTTGACCGAACAAGAGCGCTCGATCGCGCGATGCACCCCGCCGCCGATCGACATATGCGCGCCGAGGAGATGCTTCAGCTTCGTCATTTCGAGCGTCGCGAAGCGGAGTCGAGAAACCCCGCCGCAGAACGGACGAGTTGGCGACGGGGTGTCTCGACTTCGCTCGACATGACAGAGGAAAAAACGGAGATTTCTCAGAAGCGCTTCGGGTGCCAGTTCGGCTTCGTGATGCTGCCTTCGCCTTTGTATTCAAACAGGTTGTAGACCGGCGTGAGCAACGCGCCCGCGCCGCCGCCGCTGATCTTCAGATCGAAATCGAGTTTGTCGTCCAGGAATCGAATATCGCCGTGGCCGACCATGCCGAACAGTTTGCCCGAAACCTTGAAATCGTCGGTGTGAATGACGCCTTCCCTGATCGTGAACGACGCGTTCGCCTCGTGCGCGACACTGTAGCCGGCGCCCGGGAAGATGGCGGACAACACGCCGGAGAGTGGACCGAAAATTGGAATCGCGAAGACGTTTCCTTCCGTCACGCGGACCTTCCCCGCGCCGACCATCGTGCGGGCGTTGTCCCCGATGCCGGTCCATTCGTAGCTGCCGCCGAGCCGCCCGCGCGCGCTCTGATATTTGAAATAGAGATCGGTCACAACGGGAAAGTTCATTCCCTCGATCGCGACATTAGCCCGATAATGATCGTCGCCTTTCGCGAGCGAAATGTCCGCGCCGCCGCGGACTTTTCCCTCGAATAAATCGCCCACGAGGTCGGTGATTTGGAGACGATCTTCGGTAAAAAGGAGCCGTCCCGCCGCGCGGTCGATCGGCAGCGTCTTGCCGAGGAAAACGTACTCCATGCCGGTGGACGCATCGACCAGGAGCTCGAGGTGGTCCTTCTTTCCGCCGTGAAATTGCACGACGCCATTCACCGTGATGTTCGGCGGCTGCCGGAATTTGTACGGCACGACGTTCTTGAAGAATCTCGGTTCGACCCAATAAATTACCTCCGACGGTCGCAGTGTCGTTTTCACGTTACTGAGGCGGACCTCGTGCTTCGCAAAATCATAAACGGCAGCACCGGCGCCGGAGCCTTCGTCCCGGGTGACGCGGAAATCCTCGAACGCGACCGATTGGTTCCCGAAGCGTAATCCAGACGTCGCGCTGTTCATCCAGACCCCGCGAAAACGCGTTCGCCCCAGGGCAACGGAGCCGTCACCGGTCCACGTTTCCGGAGTTCGGTCGCGACCGTGCACGTTCAACTGAATTTTCGGCGGCCGCGGCCACTCCCAATCCGCCAGAAATTTCTTCAGTGCCGGTGGCGCGATCGCGCCGATTACGTTCGGAGAGATGGCGCTCTCCAGCTTCAACCGGAAATCATCCGGCGCGTCGAACACGTCGGCGTTCAGATCGCCGCTCTCGTGATGCACGCGAAGACCTCGGAGCATGGTGCGCGCGCCATCCCACGCAAAGTCAGTCGAGAGGCTGACGACGGGGACACTTTTGTAGGAAAAATTTGAAACGCTGGTGCGTCCGATGATCGACAGGTAGGGCGTCGCGCCGGCGAAGTTGGCCGAGCCGGAGAAATCGATCAACGGCGGCGTGCTGAACGTGAGGTCGCTCACAAATTTTCCGAAACCAAACGCGTCCAGAAACTGACGCGCATTTAAGGTGCTGCGCGCCTGCATGTCGGCGTCGCCGGTCGCGCGGCTCCAGTTTGCGCGCGCGGAAAAATTACCGGCGTTATCGACCCATTCGCAACGCGTCATGCTCAGCGCTTGATTGGCCCATTCGGCGGCGACGGAAATGTTCTTCAGCTCATACGCGCCGCGCTGCAGCCGATCGGCCTGGATGGTTGCGGTAGCTCTGGCGGCGTCCGGTTTTGAAAGATCGGCCGTGAATTTCACCTGCACGGAAGGCGCACCGGCCGGGAAACCGCAGCGCGCGATCTCGCTGACCACCCGTTGCAGCAGCTCCAGCCGGCGCCGCCATTCTTCGTCCGAAGATGGGGCGGCCGGTTTGTAATCGGCCGGCTTGATCACCTGGCCGGTCGCGGAAATGCGCACACCCGCGAAAACGCCTTCCGCCTGGCTGACGTAGATTTGTTCGGGCGGGAAGAAAATGTGGGCGCGGAAATCAGTGATCGATGCGTGATCGAGCAAGCCCGGGACGGCGGCGAGCGGAATCGTGACGTCGGCGTTGCGCACGTCGAGCGCGTTGAGGAACGCCTGATGGTGGAAAAGCGCCGCGTAATTGATGTCGAGCGCGACTTCACTGATCGAGGCGACCACCTTGTTCCGATCGGTTGAGTCAAAGATGCGCACGTCCTGCGCGATCAAGCCGCGGAAAGGGTCGAGCGTCAGCCGGTGCATCGATGCTTCGACGCCGCGCTTGTGCAGTTCCTCGATGATCCGGACGCGCGATTGCCGTCCAAAGCCGCGTTCGCCGACGTACCAGCCGGCGATCGAGACCGCGGCGACGGCGACGTAAACGAAAAACCGCAGAGCCTTTACCGCCTTCCGGCGCGCGTCGATCCGGCCGCGATAATGTTGCCGCGCGAGCGACGGCGCTTGCGGTTCGAGAAGCGGCGGCGCCATGTGGCACTAGTGTCACGACCAACCCGCGTCTTTTCAAGACGACTGTCTTGGTTTACCGCAGAAGGGCCCGCCCCGTTATCGCTGAAGTCCCGTCTGCTCGATCGCAGTGCGAGGGGGACTTGCGTCTGGTATTGGCGGCGCCGCAGTCGAGTTCTTCGCTTCTGTTACGTGATAGCTGATGAGCACCGGCCCACCAGTCACCGGGTCGGAAGTGGAACTACCTCGGAGTCGCGCCTCCAAGGTAGTTCCATAGTCAGGACCCCAGTTCACTCCTGGACCGGCTACCTAAGGCAAAGTGTAGACTTCGACCAGACCTACTCCGGGCGTATCGTTCTTGCCGCGGACGAGCGCGGTGTAGGGACCTACTTGTAATGTTTGGACGATGGCTGATTCCAGCTCGTTGCCGGGCTGGACGCCGGTAGCCCTGATCTCCGCTTCTTGAGTGTCCTTCCAGTTATCATTGGCCAGGATCAAGGTGCCATTCCCATTACGTAGTTCCAATGTGGGATCAGCCATGGCTCCGGCTACGCCAAAGGCAGTCAAGGAAGGCCCTATGGCACGGACGATCACTTTAAGGGGATTGCTTACGACAATGAAACCGCCAATCATCAGGTTATCGCCCGTCTGAACGGCGCCGCGAGTGCTGACGTTCCCGAGTTTCGCCGGCGAGGTAACATTTAAATCGTAAGCCTCCGCGATCCCGATGCCAGTGGTGTCACCGGCTCCGCGGACCTGCGCCGTGTAGGCGCCCGGAGGCACAGTCGCGATGAGGGCAGATTCGGCGTCTTCCTTGGGGGCAGCGCCGGTCGCCTGGATGTCTGCGACTTGATCGGCAGTAATTACTCCGCCTACTTGCGTTGTCTTCCAGTTATCATTCCGCGCGAGGATGCCGCCCGCGCTATCACGGAGCTCGAGGGTAGGATCTGCGAGTGCTTTGTCGCCAAAGAATTGAGTGAGCGATGTTCCGATGCCTCGCACTAGGACTTTCTTCGCGGAGCCGGATGGCCCAGTGACAATAAAGCCGGTAATCAGAAGATTATCACCGGTGCCAATCGGAAGCCTGGTGGAGATGTTCCCGACTGAGGCTGCGGTGGAAGTAGGTGTCGGACTAGGACTAGGTCCAGGCAGGGCTCCGAGCGCGTAAACTCCGCGTCCGAGACTCGCGGCGGTCAGGGTATTCGTGCTGTACTCGTAGCGGAGATCGTAGATAAGGACTGCGGGTGGCAGCCCGCTCAGTTCCGTCGCCCACGTCCCTGAACTACTGGGATTAGGCATCTTCCAAACACCGCCCAAACCGCCAGCGTAGAGCACAGCCTTCGTGAAGCTCTGGTCAGGGTTAAACAGTTCGAGGGTGCGGATGTCGGTACTTAGCGAGGCGAGGTTCGCAGTGACATTACTCCAGGTCACACCCTCGTCCGCTGATGTAAAAATCTTACCTGTATTATCTAGGACGAAGATTCGTTTATAGTTGAACGGATCCATCACCAGGACCCGCACGAGATCACCGGGGTAGGTTGTCAGTGTGGTAAGCGCAGCGCCTAAGGTAACTCGGTGGAAAATTTGTTTGCCCGAACCGACATAAAAGACATCCGGGACATCTGCACCGTTCAAGCGGCCGCCGTACGCCATCGCCGCGCTCCCGCTATTCACGTCGTCGCCGACGACTCCCTGGAGGTTCGTGGGGGCGTCCGGATCGACCGCCGCCTGCTGGAACTTCACGTTGGATTGCCGGGCATCGGGATCAAGCGTCATATTGTCGTGGGTGTCGGACATGCGTACTTCGCTTTTAGCCGCTGCGGGCGGCGCTCCGACTGACCCGAGGTTCGTTAGCGTGTCGCCTCGATCCATTGACTCATAGAGATAGTCCGTTCCGATCAGCATTCGTTTCGGATCGACCTGATTGAGGATGAAGGGCTGTAAGAAAAGAACCTTGTCGAACTGCTTCAGACCCTGGCCCTGGCCTTGGCCGGCCGTAATCATCAGGCCGACACTCGCGCGCTCCACCTCCTTGTTGGCGGAGTCGTAAGTGCGGCGCGTAAAGTTGCCAAAGTTCTGCGCTGAGTCGTAGCGGATCGACTGGCCGGGGTGGGCCTTCTGATCGCTATCGATTTCGACCCGGCCGCCGTCACCGCTTGTATCCTGCGCCCAGACTTTGTCGCCGGTGGCGCGTTGGGTATTGATCCCATTATCCTGAGCACCGCAGGAGAAGACTTTCGAAACGGGATCGTAAATGGCGTTATGCGACTCGAGGTTACGAAGGTCGCCATTCAACGAGAACCACTTTCGATTCCCGCTCTTGTCCGTGGGCGAAGTGCCGTTCGGGTTTACCAGTTTGAAAAGACCGCCGTCATTCGCCTGCAGCACGTTGCCGTCCGCATCAAAACGCATCGAGCGGGTGTCCGCGTGCGGCGCGGTGCCGTTCGCCCCATTCGCAGCAAGATTTTCCCAAGTCCCGGAGACGTTCCGCCAGACGCTCGCGGAGTAGTTATTTGCTCCGAGCACATTCGGGAACTGGTTGGTTCCATTCGACCCATCTTCGGTCTGATCTGTCTGACGATCCCCGGAAATATAAACGGCGTTCGGGTTCTGCGGGTCGGCGACGAGCGCTCCATGACTGCTGCCCTGTTTGCCCGGATGAATGTTTGGAGTCGGGGTTCCCAAAGCGGTCCAGTTCGCACCTTGATCGACGGAGCGAAAGACATTCGACAGTTGGCCTCCGGCAATGACCGCCGCATAGACTGCGTTGACCCCCGTGCTGTTACTCGCCGCCAGCAAGACGCGCGCGCCAGCCGTCACCGTGAAACCTGCCCCAGTCGAGACTTCGCTCCAGGTGGACCCGGCATCGTCGCTTTTAAATACCTTACCTCCGCCGCCCACGTAAAGCCGGGTCGCACTGGCCGGATCCGCGATGAGATCGGTGAGCGAATCGGTGAAAAGCGGGCTGTTCACGCTGGTGAAACTTCCCCCGCCGTCCGCGCTGCGGTAAACGCCACTTGCAGAGAGGGCGAGTACGATTTGGCTGCCGCTGGCCTCCTTGGCGAGCGTCGGCACGATGCTGCGAACATCACCGTCGACATTCGCGCCTGTGATTGTCCAGTTCGTGCCTCCATCAATGGAGCGAGCGATACCGAAAAGCTTGCCCCCGGTATTGGCCAGGCTGCTCGCGCGACCCGATCCCGCGAAGACGACGTTCGGATCGAGGGGGCTAAGGGCGATGGCCGAAATCGAAAGACTGGGCAGCGCGGTGTCGGTCAGCGGGGTCCACATCGGCGAACCTGCTTTCGCGTTGATCGTTTTCCAAACGCCGCCGTTGACCGCAGCAACGTAAAGCACGTTCGCGTCGGTTAGGCTCGGCGCGAACGAGTTGATCGCGCCCGCAATCGGATTTGCACCGTCCGGGCTGGTGATTCCCTCGTCGCCTCCATTGATGACGGGCGCGGGCCCCGCGGACACCCAATCGGCCGCCCTCGCGCTGGAGGCAGCGGCGATGATGGCGAAGGTGACGGTAAGGCTTTTGGCGACGATATGCTTGGTTGAAAATAAAATGTTCATAAATTTAAAGACTGGCGGCCCGCCGGTTCCTCGGGCGTTCGATCGGAAGGCGACCGACGAAGCGAACGTCTATCGACGATGCGTTATCATGGCAAGACGAATCGTCACAAATTTCATTGTGGGGAGACGACGTGATCATCTACGCTGAAGATGGATGAACACTCCGCGCTGGCGCGTTGCCCTATGGGTATTTTGGGCCGCTTGTGCGCATGGCCAGGCGGCCTCAAATCCTGAAATAACCCCAATGGCAGCTAACCCAGCCGATGGTCCCATTTTCCACCGCTATCTGGCAGCGAAGGGGCTTGCCGCACGCTGGACAGGGGAAGCCACGCCGATAACGAGCGCGGAAATTCGCGCTGCTTATCCGACGCTCCGTTTCTACTACACCTTTAAACATCCGCCCGCGCCACCGGGTGCGCCGATGCCGGATCTGCTCGAAGCTCATCAGCGCGCGATCGAGAATTATCAGCAGCACTCGTTGCGACTCACCGTCGGCATCGACGAAGGCGAACACGTTTATCCATTCCGCTCGCCGGAAGATTTCAATGTGGGCTCGCGACCGGTGAAGTCTGACGAAGATGCGCGGACCGCGGCAGCCGCAATTCTCAGCTTGATGGGTACTGAACAGGTCAGTCCCGGCGTGATTTCCGCTCAGGAAGTGAGCGCGACCAAAAGCGAGGCGGGCTGGAGGTGCCAAATTTCTCAGAAGCCGCAGGGCGTTCAGGGCGAGGTCACGTTCGATCTCGCTGGCCGCTGCACGAGCGCGAATAAAAGCTTGAACTACTCGCGGCCGATTCCGCCCTGATCGGGTGGAGGTCAATTCGGGTTCGCAGTGCGTGCGTGCGGCGCTACTTTGCCCGCGCGATGACTGTTTCCGATTTGCCGGCGATCAACGCGTCGCTCAATTTCATCAGCACGATTTTCATCTCCGCGGGCTGGTATTTCATCCGGCGCAATTTCTGGCAGCGCCACGTCGTGTGCATGATTACGGCGGTTTGTTCGTCGACTTTGTTTCTTACCGGCTATCTCGTTTATCACGCGCACGTCGGGGAAAAATCGACGCATTTCAGCGCCACGGGACTCGTTAGGCCGATCTACTTCACGATGCTGATCACGCACATCATCCTGGCCTTCATCACGCTCCCGCTCGTGATCGCGACCCTCGTCCCGGTCTTCCGCCAACGCTGGGACAAACACCGCCGGATCGCACGTTGGACGATGCCGATCTGGCTCTACGTTTCTGTCACCGGCGTGCTCGTTTACCTGATGCTCTACCAGTGGTTTCCGCCGCCGAATCTTGCACTGGGCCGGTAGTTGATGTTTGATGACCGCACGGCCGCGCAGTGCGCGGCAACGAAATTATGGTGACGATCGCGACATTCAATGAGCCGGCAAAAGCGAGGCATCTCAAAGACCGGCTGACCGCGGCGGGCGTGAAAGCCGATGTGCATAATGAAGGCTCTCTCCAGGCCGTCGGGATGATGTCGAAACCGCAGGCGAACGCCAAGGTCTTCATCGAGGAGGCCGATTTCGAAAAGGCGCAAAATCTGATGGTCGAATGGGAGACGACCGATCCCGATATCGGCGCCGCGATTCGCTGTCCGCAATGCAAATCGCCGCGGGTGGAATATCCGCAAATGACCCGCAAATTTCACACGCCGTGGATCGCGAACATCCTCTTCGGGCTGCGGATCATCGAGAAAGAATTCTACTGCCAGGATTGCCACTTTACCTGGAGTAAGAACAGCGAGAGCTGAAAGAGCCGGGTCGCTTTGCGTGACGTCGGGCGGCTGAAACCGCGCCGCGTGGCAAAGGCGATTCAGGAGTTTATCGTCGCGCCGATTGATCCATGAAATGGCTTTTTGTTCTGCTGCTCGCGGTCGTCATTTTCGGCGGCGCGGCGTTCTTTAGTTACGATCTGTTCGTTAAACCCGAGCAGGCGATGCGGGCTGAGAAGACGAGCGAGGCGGCGGCGACGCCCGGGCCGGATGTCAGCCTGGCCGAGTTTCAAGCCGCGGCGAAATTGCGTCAGGACGGGAAGCTCGCGGAGACCCGCGACGCACTCACCTTGCTTCTCCAGAAGTACCCCGGCGGTCAGCACGCGGAAGAAGCGAAGGACCTGCTCGGGGAGGTCAATATGCAGATCCTGCTCTCCGATTACCCGAGCCCGGAGAAGCAGGAATACATCGTGAAGCGAGGCGATGTGATCGCACGCGTTGCCCGCCAAACTCAGACGACGCCGGAGTTGATCATGCGCATGAACAGCCTCGACAGCACGATGCTGCGGATCGGTGAGCGGCTGATGATTTCGCACCCCGATTTCGGGCTCTTCATCCAGCGGAAAGCGCAAACGGTGGTGCTCTTGAATCACGGCCAATTTTTCAAGCGCTACCGCGTCCTCGTCGTCAAATTGCCGGGGAAACAGGCGCCGCGGATCACGACGAAAGTCGCTGAGGTCATGGCGTGGCGGAACAATAAGCGCGTCGGCCTCGGCACGCGCGAGTATCGGGAGAGCACGCGTTGGGTGCGGCTGGCGGCTCCTGGTTACACGCTCTTCGTCGAGCCGCCCACGGTGGACGTGGCGCCTCCGCCCTTCGGTCTCGGGCTCGCCGCGATGGACATGGAAGAGCTGAGCAGCCTTGTAAACGCCAAGACGGCTGTCACCATTACCGACTAGCGCGAATGAACGTTCAGCCGCTCGATTTCGAAAAACCGATCCTGGAACTGCAGCGCCGGCTCCAGGACCTGAAGTCCCACTCGGACGAGCATGCGATCGATTTCGAGAGCGAAGTCGAATCGATGGAGCGGAAAATCGCCGACACGCGCCGCGAGATTTACGGGAACCTGAGCGCGTGGCAGCGCGTGCAACTGGCCCGCCACGTCCAGCGGCCGTTCGCGCTGGATTACATCGAACGTTGCTTCACCGAGTGGGTCGAATTGCATGGCGATCGCGTCTTCGGCGATGACAAGGCGATGCCGAGCGGGCTGGCCACGTTAGGCCCGCACCGTTGTGTTGTCATCACGAACCAAAAAGGACGCGATACGAAGGAAAATGTGATGCGCAATTTCGGCTGCGCGCATCCGGAAGGTTATCGGAAAGCGCTGCGCCTGATGCGACTGGCCGAGAAATTTCGCTTGCCCGTCATCTCGCTGATCGACACGCCCGGCGCGTTCCCGGGCATCGGATCGGAAGAGCGCCATATCGCCGAGGCGATCGCGGTGAATCTGCGCGAGATGATGACCTTGCGCGTGCCGATCGTCGCGGCGGTGATCGGCGAAGGCGGATCGGGCGGCGCACTCGGGATCGGAGTCGCGGACCGCGTGCTGATCCTGGAGAACGCGTATTACTCTGTCATCAGCCCGGAAGCGTGTTCCGCGATTTTGTGGAAAGACCGACGACACGCGCCCGAAGCGGCGGAGGCGTTAAAACTGACGGCGCACAATCTGATCGCGCTCGGAGTAGTGGACGAGATTGTGCCGGAGCCGGAGGGCGGCGCGCATCGCGATCACGATCTCGCGGCGGCAAATCTGGGCACGGCCTTGCGACAGAACCTGGAGCGATTGTTCGAGCTTTCGCCGGACGAGTTGCTCGAGAAGCGCTACGGCAAGTTCCGCAAGCTCGGGAAGTTTGCCGAGGGCGCGGAAGCGGCCGCGGCGGCTCCGGAGCCCGCGACCGGCTGAAGCGAGAGATGCGGCCGGAGCGCGCGTTGGTCCGGCGGCTCATGACCGTCTGGTCGCTTCGCGATACCGCGCCGCGCCATCATCAGCGGTCCGCTTTCCAGCCGTCATCCTGAGCCGCAAAGACGCGAAGGATCTTACAAACACGGCGGCCGTTCCGAGTCGCACGACCGCAACGAAGCGTCGGGGTGATTGCTGCCGCGCCACAACGCGAACGCGCCATCTGAATCGGTGAGATCCATCGCCGTCTGGCGCGGCTCAGGATGACGCGCCGCAGCCGCGATGGTGAGTATGCGTACTTGGTCGAGTGACGTCGCGGAATCGCCATCGCCGGCATCCGTGAAGACCTCAGGCCAGCGTCGCCGTCAGCGTGCGCGGCGACTGCAGTTCTTCCGCACTCGCTTCCCCGCGCGGGGTCGGTGGATAAAGGTATCGCAGAACCGCATCGAAGCGCGCGGCCCACGCGCCTTCGCTATGATCCGCTCCTTCGTATTCCTGAAAGTGCAGGTCGTCGTACAGTCGCCAGCCTTTCTCGATCAGCTTCTCGCGCAGCACCGCCGCGCGTTCCCACCCCGCCTCGTATGTCCCCGTATCGAGCCAGATTTTCAGCGGCGGTTTCGCGCCTTCTTCGATCGAATCAACCATATCGTAGACGACGCAATTATCCCACCAGATCGACGGTGACATGACCGCGAGGCGCGTAAACACATCGGGAAACCAAAGGCCGATCACGAGCGTCGCCAGCCCGCCGAGCGACGAACCGCCGAGCCCGGTGAACTCGGCCTCGGGCCGGGTTCGGTAAAGCTTGTCCACGAAAGGTTTCAACTCCTCGACCAGAAAGCGGCCATACTTCTTCGCCAGACCTTTGCTGCGTTTCTTGCGCTTCGCACTGTCATCGATCACGCCGCGCGTCGGAGCATACTCATGGATGCGGTTCACACCGGTGTTTGCGACCGCGACAATGATGACCGGCTCGATCAGATGCGAGCGGATCAATCGTTGCGCCGTTTCGTCAGCGCTCCACTCCACGCCTGCGAACGACGTGGCCGCATCGAAGATATTCTGACCGTCGTGCAGGTATAGGACCGGATAACGCGCGCGCGTCCGGCGGCGGTAACCGCGCGGCAGATAGACAAGCACTTCGCGCCGGTTGCCGAGGATCTTCGATTCGAAGTGGGAGTGCCGGTGGATGTTTCCGGTTAAAGTGCTTTCGGCCATTGGTGCAGACGTATTTGTGGAAGAGATACGCTTTGTCTACCGGTTCGAGACGTTCCGACTTGGCAGCGAAACAGTTTTCTCCATCATACCGCTCCCGCATGAACGAACGTCACATCCGCTGGTGGACGCCCCACTTGAGCCGCGATTTCGACATGCTCGTGTTCGGGAATGGCGGCGGCCTGCCGCTGATTCTGTTCCCCACTTCGTTCGGTCGGTACTTCCAGAATAAAGACTTCGGGATAACGGACGCGATCAGCCCCTTCATCGAGCGCGGTCAGGTCACGCTTTATTGTCCCGACGCGATTGATCTCGATAGCTTCTACAACAAAGCGATCCATCCGGCCGACCGCATGCGCACCCACCTCGCGTATGAGAACGTCATCATCCACGACGTCTTTAACCTCGCGCGCACGGAATGTTCGACGCACCGTGTAGCGCTCTGCGGCGCCAGCCTTGGCGCCTACCACGCCGCGAACATTGCCTTTAAGCATCCCGACGCCGTCAGCCATCTCATCAGCATGAGCGGCGCGTTCGAGATCAGCGATTTTTTCGGCGGCTACCATGACGAGAATGTTTACTTCAACAGCCCCTACCAATATCTGCCGAACATGACCGACACGTGGAAATTCGGCCACATGAACATCATCCTCGGCACCGGCGAGTGGGATAATACACGGCACGAATCGCTCCAGCTATCCGCCCTCCTGCAGGCGAAAGGAATCCGCCACTGGCTCGATGACCGGAAGTGGTGCGGCCACGATTGGAATTATTGGCGCGAGATGTTGCCGCATTATCTTTCGACCATCTGCGGTTAACCCAGCAACACTATGAAAAAAATCGGAATCTTATTCGGCCAGGAAAACAGTTTCCCGCCTGCGTTTGTCGACCGCGTCAACCTCAAGACCGGCGGCAAGGAGATCGTCGCGGAGTTCTGCCGGATCGACAAAGTCATCCAGGGCGAAGGGTGCGGCTACGACGTGATCGTCGATCGCATTTCGCAGGATGTGCCGTTCTATCGCGGCTTTCTGAAGAACGCCGCCCTTACCGGCACGGCGGTCGTCAATAATCCCTTTTGGTGGAGCGCGGACGAGAAGTTTTTCAACAACGCACTGGCCACGAAAATCGGCGTCGCCGTCCCGCGCACCGTGCTCCTGCCCTCGCATGCGATGCCACCGGATACGAACGCCGGCTCATTCCGCAACCTCGCCTATCCGATGGATTGGGAAGGCATTTTCAACTACGTCGGCTGGCCGGCTTACTTCAAACCGTTCGCCGGCGGCGGGTGGAAAAATGTCTACAAGCTGAATAACCCGGAGGAATTTTTCCGCGCTTATTCCGAGACCGGACAACTCGTCATGATGTTGCAGGAGGAAGTCATCTTCGACATGTACTTCCGCTGCTACTCGATCGATCAGCGGAAGGTGAAAGTGATGAACTACGAGCCGCGGCATCCGTATCATCTCCGCTATCAGACCGACTGGTCGGCGCCGAAAGAGATCCTCGAAAAAGTCGAATGGGGCGTGCAGCAGTTGAACGAATATCTCGGGTACGATCTTAACACGGTGGAGTTCGCGATTCGCGATGGAGTCCCGCTCGCGATCGATTTTTGCAACCCCGCGCCGGACGCCGAGGTCACGTCGGTCGGCCAGGCGAATTTCGAGTGGGTCGTCGATGCCGTCTCGGACATGGCGATCCGCAAAGCGAAGGAACATAAGCCGGGCCAGGACAATCTAACCTGGGGCAAATTCATCC
>JALYZW010000126.1 GCA_030945725.1 Verrucomicrobiota bacterium
GGCTCGACGATCACGTTTTTCGATATACCGCGCCGCCTCGCATCGGCTTTGGGCCTCACTCGTTGTTCGAGATTTTCGTGCCGGATTATTGGCAGCATAACTACCAAAACGGCGAGTTCTTTCGAGGCAAAATCGTGCTGATTGGGGCGGAGGGAAACTGGCAGCACGATGAGCATCCGACGCCGTTCGGCTCGATGCCGGGCCCCGAGGTGCACCTAAACGCAATCAACGCGGCGCTGCACCACGAGTTCATCAGCGAACTACCGGCGTCGGGCAAAATCTTCGTCGCTGTGATCGCGGTCGCGATTGCCGTCACGATGTCGCTGCGCATCCGCTCGCCTTGGTGGCGGCTCCTCCTGGTCGTCGCGGTGAACGTTGCCGTGATCTTTGTCGCGCTCGCGGCGTTTAATCGCTTCTCGGTTTACCTTCCGTTTGTCGGACCAGTCGGCGCTCTGGATCTCACGGTGGTGTTGAGCTTGGTCTCAGACTTCGCAGGTGAGCGCATGGAGCGCAAACGCGTTCGCCGCACCCTCGAGCGTTACGTTTCGCGGGACGTCGTCAGTGAACTGCTCGACAAGCCAAAGCTTTACGCTGAGGCGCTCGGCGGCGTGGTGAAGCCAGTGTCGATTCTGTTTTCGGACATCCGCGGATACTCGACCGTTTCCGCGCGCACCGATCCGCAGGCGCTCGTCGCCCAGTTGAATGAGTACCTCACCTCAATGGTCGATTGTGTTTTCGAGCATGGTGGAACGTTGGATAAATTTATCGGCGACGCAGTCATGGCCGTCTGGGGGAATACGCGGACGGCGGGCGTACGCGAAGATGCAGCGAATGCCGTTCGCGCTGCGATCGCGATGCGCGCCGCGCTGGTGCGACTAAACGAGGGCTGGCGTCAACGCGGCCTCCCCGAGCTGCGCGCCGGGATCGCGATCAATCACGGCCGCGTCGTGGTCGGGAATATCGGATCGCCGCAGCGGATGGAATTCACGGTGGTGGGCGACGCCGTTAACACGAGCTGGCGACTGCAGGAGCTGACGAAAACTTTCGGCTTCGATCTGCTCGTGGGCGAGAACGTGGCCAAATTGGTGATCGAGGATTTCGAATTACGGCCGCTCGGTCCGACCAAGATTCGCGACAATGAACCAATGGAAGTCTTCGCGGTGACCGGAGAGATCGAGGTTGCGAGCGCCTCCAAGGCAACGGCCGGGACCTCGCGGGTCACTCGTTAGGCCGCGAGCTGCTTCCGATCGCGCAAGACGATCCGCTCGCGTTCGACGGCCGCGCGGACAGTGAGACGCGCGCCTGATTCGCTGATCAAACGGCGTGCGCGAACGACCATTTGATCGATCGTGGCGTCATCGTGTTCGGGATCGTGGTGGAAAAGAACGAGCTCGCCGACCTGCGCGTCGATCGCCAGGTGGACGCTGTCGTCGAGGCAGCCATGTCCCCAGCCAGCCCGCGCCGGGTACTCCTCGCGAGTGTATTGCGAATCCAAAATCAGGACATCGGAGTGCCGCAAAAATTCAACGAGCTTCGCGTGCTTTTCGTTATCTCCTTTCGTTCCGCGATCGAGCGCGACGCTCGCGTATGGCTCGTGATCGGGCAGATAGGCGACGGATACGCCGTTCGCCGACAAGCGAAACCCGGTGCACCCGCCCGGGTGATTCAACGCGACCGTCCGGACTCCGACGCCACCGACCTCCGTGGGTTCTTCCGGCAATTCGTCCACCGGCTCGAGACCGACGAGCCGCGATAACGGGACGGGAAAGTGGATCGGATCCATCTGATTCTTAAACGCCGTTCGCAAGGTCGGCGCCATTCCGGCCGCTCCCAGGATGCGGATCGTGTTCGCCGCGAAGTAGGCGGTTTGAAAAAACGGGATTCCCTGGATGTGATCCCAATGCGTGTGCGAAATGAGCAGCGTCGCGTGCACTGGTCTGGCTCCAAACTCCTGCGCGAGCGCGCGTCCGAGGCGGCGGATTCCGCTCCCCGCATCGAGAATGAAAATCTGATCGCCGGCGCGGACTTCGACGCACGAGGTATTACCGCCGTAGCGGAGGTTCTCCGGCTCGGGCGAAGCGATCGATCCGCGCACGCCCCAGAAACGAACCGTTATGGTTTGAGCTTCAACGGGTTCGATCGGTCTCATTTAGGTCTGCGAAGTTGCACGCGGTGATGGTACTCAATCGGACCGCGTCGCGGGCGCACGGGCGTTTTGAGATTATAAAGTCTGAGCACCTGTCATGCCCTCAGCGCGTCGTTGGAACGAGAAACGGTGAGGGAGGGATTCGAACCCTCGGTAGCCTTTTGGACTACGGCGCTTTAGCAAAGCGCTGCTTTCGACCACTCAGCCACCTCACCTGCAGTCGTCGGAGAATATGGGGGCGCGCTTCACGGCGTCAACCGATCTACCGTCGGGTGCGTTCTCGTCTGCAGAATCGCACCGCGACGAAGGCGGATCGGTTGACACCCGGTGCGACCCTCCTAGCTTTACGCGCTTGAAAAACGGGACCGCCACAGCACTCCCCACCGCCGAGAGTGGCTCTCTTCGCGCCGATGCCGAAAGCTTGTCGCACATCATCATGGAGATGCAGCGGTGTTTCGTGCTTCGCCTCTGCAAGGAGCTTGCGCCCGGTAATGTTTCGTTCCCCCAGTTTTTCCTGCTCGCCGCGCTGGATCATAATGAAGTGCTGACCATGTCCGCGATCGCGCAGAAGATGGGGCACACCACCGCCGCCGCCAGTGGGCTCGTCGCGCGGCTTGGCAATCTCGGATACGTTGTCCGTTCGACCGTGCCCGACGACCGGCGCAAAGTGATGGTCTGCATCACACCGAAGGGTTCAGATCTTGTCCGACGCATCCGGGAGGAAATGGTCGGGAACCTGATGAAGATGATGGCTCACCTAACGACCGATGAGCAAAAGGCGTGGCTGCAGATCTACAGCAAGATCTACAAGCTCTGCCAAACCAAATGACGCCCGCTTCGCTTGACCAGATCGAGGTTTCTCGGCTGGCCCCCTCGCGCGCTTAATGCACGTCTCGGAAATGGAACAGTTGCGTCCCAGTGCCGGGAACGGTAGGGATCGAGGCTTTCAAAATTATCGTCATAAGTCTCACGTTACAAAACGCTTGCACATTCAGCGCCTCCACGGCACGTCGCCTGCATAGCAACTAGCGGTCACTGTAATTTCGCGACTTTTCCGCCGCCTTACTTTTTGCGCTCGACTCATGTTCAAACCAACGCTCGCACTTTATACCGCTCTCTTTGCCGTCGTCTGCGCAACTGCGTCTCCACTTCGCGCCGGGAGTGAAGTCATTACCTCATCCGCGAGTCGTGCGTTTACCCTCGAGCAGGCGATCGAGACGGCGCTCCAGCGGAACCCGGACATTCAGCGCGCCCGTCAGGAGATCGAGCGCAAC
>JALYZW010000136.1 GCA_030945725.1 Verrucomicrobiota bacterium
GAGCCGCCTTTCTTCCCGCTCATTGACTCTCGGCAGCCTCTTGTTACTATGCTCGCCCTATGAGATTTCCCCTCGCGCTGACGAGTAAGATCGCGGCGTATATCATCGGCCATAAGCTGCGCCGTACCGAGAAGTTCGCCACCGTGCTGCAGCTTGAGCCGCTTCATACGTGTAATCTTACCTGCACCGGCTGCGGGCGGATTCGCGAATACTCGACTTCGATCAAAGATATGATGGCGCTCGAGGATTGCCTTGGCGCGGCGGCCGAATGCAATGCGCCGATGGTGTCGATCTGCGGCGGCGAGCCGCTCATCTACCCGCATATCGAGGCGCTGATCGGCGGACTGTTCGTGCAAAAGCGGATCGTTTACGTCTGCACGAACGCGATGTTCATGCGCAAAAAAATGCGCGAATGGCTGGCCACGCAGGTGGCTTCGCGGTCAGAGTTCGTCGAAGAGAAAATCCCTGCGCTGTTAAAGGCCGGGTTGATTAGTGAAAAGGACGCCGCGGCAATCCGGCTCGGCCCGAAAGACCCGGCCAAACCCGCGATTGGACCAAGCACGTGGATGTATTGGAACGTGCATCTCGATGGGCTTGAGCGGACGCACGATTTGATCGTGGAGCGCGAAGGCGTCTTCAAGGAATGCATCCTCGCGATCAAGATGGCGAAACTGCTCGGCTACCAGGTCGCGACCAACACCACGATCTACAAGGAAACCGACATGGACGAGGTCGAGCAGATGTTCGATTTCCTCTCGGACCTCGGCGTCGACGGGCACACGATTACGCCCGGCTACGAGTACGATTCCGCGAAGAAGGACATGATCAGCCGGCTGAATTTGCAGCCGGAAAATTTCTTCCTCACGCGCAAATTGACGCGGGAAAAATTCGCGAAGATGGAAGATTGGATGAAACGGTATTCGTTCTTCGGGACGCCGATCTACTTCGAATTCCTGGCTGGTAAACGCGACCTGACCTGCTCGGCCTGGGCGATTCCGACGCGCAACATCAGCGGTTGGAAAGCGCCCTGTTATTTCCTGACGGATACGGTCGGAAGCAAAGGTCACTACGCCAGTTACGCGGAGCTTCTCGAACACGTGGATTGGAACAAATACGGCGTGGTCGAAGGCGTGGTGAAGGATCCGCGCTGCGAGAATTGCATGACGCATTGCGGCTACGAACCGACCGCCAGCCTCGGCCTCAACGCCCAGCGCGGCGACACGTGGAAGAACATCAAGTTTAACTTCGGCGCGAAACCGAAGCCGACCGGCCGGGGCAACGAGCTGCGCGTGTACAACGGCGTCACTTCCGGCAACGGGCACCTCACTGGCAAGACGGCCGAACCGGTGGCCGCCGAAGCTTCCTAGGCAGGAGATGGCTCCTCCCGCAGCGAACGTCATCCCGCTGCCGAGCGCGGGTCCGCAGCCGGCTGAGCACTTCAACGCATCCGCCGACGAACTGGCGGGCGCGATCAGCCGCGCGCAGCAAAACCTCCTTCGCCAGCAACACGCCGACGGCCATTGGTGCGGCGAGTTGCTCGTCGATAGCACTCTCTGCTCCGATTACGTCCTCTTCATGCATTGGCTGGGGGAAGTCGATGACGCGATGCAGCAACGCAGCGTCCGTCACATTCTGAAACGCCAGCTGCCAGACGGCGGCTGGAACATTTACTACGGCGGTCCAAGCGAGGTGAACGCGTCGGTGAAAGCATACTTCGCTCTGAAGCTGGCGGGTCACTCGGCGGATTTGCCGTTCATGCAGGAAGCGCGCGCGAACATTCTCCGGCTCGGCGGTATTCCGCGGATGAACACGTTCAGCAAGCTGTACCTCGCGCTGCTCGGCCAGTTTCCGTGGCAATACCTGCCGTCCATCCCGGTCGAGATGGTTCTCCTGCCCAGCTGGTGCCCGTTCAACATCTACAAGATGTCGTCGTGGAGCCGCGCCATGCTCGTGCCGCTCGCGATCATCAATCACTTCAAACCGACCCGCGAGTTGCCCGGGATGAAGCAGCTCCACGAGCTTTATCCGCTCGGCACCGAGCACAAAAATTTTACGATGCACCGCGACCCGCGCTTCTTTGCCTGGCGCAATCTTTTTCTCCGCGGCGACCGCGCGCTGAAGCTGATTTCCAAACTCGGCTGGAGGCCGATGCGCAAGCGCGCGCTCGAAGAAGCGGAGCGCTGGATGCTGGAACGGATCGGCCAAGGCAGCGATGGATTGGCGACCGTTTTCCCGGCGATGCTGAATGCACTGATCGCGTTGCGTGCGCTCGGTTATCCGAAGCAGCACCCGGTCTATCAGAAAGCCGCGAGGGACTTCGCGGGTCTCTTTGTTGACGACCCGGAAGATTTCCGGATTCAACCGTGTCTTTCCCCTGTCTGGGACACCGCGATCAACATCATCTCGCTCGCTGAGTCGGGCGTTCCGGCTGATCACCCCGCGCTGCAGAAAGCGGCGGACTGGCTGATCGGCAAAGAAGTGCGGATGCGCGGCGACTGGGCCGTGAACAATCCGCACCCGGAGGCGAGCGGCTGGGCGTTCGAATACAACAACGTTTACTATCCGGATACGGACGACACCGCGATGGTGCTGATGGGGCTACGACTCGTTAGGCCGACAGACCCCCCGAATTTTGATGACGTGTTCCGTCGCGCCATGGCTTGGCAACTGAGCTTCCAATGTCGCGACGGCGGCTGGGCAGCGTTCGATAAGGAGGTCACGCAACATTGGCTCGAGGACATGCCGTTTGCCGATCACAACGCGATTCTCGATCCGACCTGCAGCGATTTGACCGCGCGGACACTCGAGCTTTTCGGTTACATCGGGTTCGATTCGAAACAGCGATCGGTCCGCGATGCCGTGCAGTATCTGATCGATACGCAGGATGACGACGGCTCCTGGTATGGGCGTTGGGGTGTGAACTTCATTTACGGGACCTGGCAGGTCCTGCGCGGCTTGCGTGCGATCGGCGAAGACATGACCCAGGATTGGGTTCTGCGCGGACGCGATTGGCTCGAGAGTTGTCAGAACGACGACGGGGGCTGGGGTGAGACTTGCGCGTCTTACGACACGCCGGTGCTCAAGGGCAAAGGCGAAAGCACGGCGTCGCAGACAGCGTGGGCGCTGATGGGGATTTGTGCGTGCGACGACCTCGATCGACCGAGTGTGCAACAGGGAATTCGCTACCTCCTTTCCACGCAACGAAAGGATGGTGCCTGGAACGAGCCGCAAATCACCGGCACCGGTTTTCCCGGCGTGTTCTATCTGAAGTACGACATGTACCGGCAGAACTTTCCGCTCCTCGCGCTGGCGACTTACGTGAACTACCGCAGCGGCATCGGACACTATCCGAGCTTCCATCGCTGGCACGGCGGCTGAGCGGAAGCATTGTCATCCCGAGCGCAGCGAAGCGCACTCAAGCGCCACCGTTGCAGGCCGGCGGTGATGCCCGCGGGATTCCTCCGCTGCGCTCGGACTGCCCGCAGAGTTTGACGCGCCGCGGTTCTCGCCGAACAATGATTGATGGCCTACGAACTCCCAAAGCTTCCTTACGCTTACGACGCCCTCGAGCCGCACATCGATGCGCGCACGATGGAGATTCATCATACGAAGCATCACCAGACCTACATCACGAACGTCAACAACGCGCTGAAGGATCATCCGGAGCTGGCCGCGAAACCGGTCGAAGAGCTGATCAGCGATCTCAGCGCGGTGCCGGAAGCGATTCGTCCTGTGGTGCGCAACAACGGAGGCGGCCATGCGAACCATTCATTTTTCTGGCAAATCATGGCGCCGAACGCTGGCGGCGCGCCGAGCGGCAAACTCGCCGATGACATCAACGCCACCTTCGGCAGCCTCGATGGAATGAAAGAAAAATTCGCCGCGGCCGGCGCCGGACGTTTCGGAAGCGGCTGGGCCTGGCTGATTAAAAACAGCAGCGGCAAACTGGAAATAATCTCAACGCCAAACCAGGACAGTCCATTGATGGATGGCAACACCCCGCTGCTCGGCGTGGATGTTTGGGAACACGCCTATTACCTCAACTTCCAAAACCGCCGGCCCGATTACATCAAGGCGTGGTGGAACGTTGTGAACTGGCCGGAAGTCGCAAAACGGTACGGCGAGTAACGCGCCGCGTTCCCCCCCCGCTGTCATCCCGAGCCAAGCCGAGGGACCCCGTGGCAGTACCGTCGGT
>JALYZW010000149.1 GCA_030945725.1 Verrucomicrobiota bacterium
CCTGAAAACGGCGCCGTAGCCGCTGGCCTGTTTCAGGAAATTGCAGCGGAAACGCGACTGGCGATCCATCTCGTAGGCGAAATCCAAATCGCCGCGTGTTTCAAACAGCTCCCAGTTCTGCGCGCCGGACATTTCGCGCAGCATGTAAACGACTTCGTCGCGGGTGACCGGTTCAGGCCGGATGGGGATCACGTCGCCGTGTTTGCGCATTTTCGGCGGCTGCCCTTCGCCGATGTGCAAATCGGAAGCGCCTTCGTGCACGATGACGTCGAAGAATTGGTCGATGTATGGCACGGATGTTTTTAAGCGCGGATTACCCGGAGATTGCGTACGGGAGAAGATTCGGCATGCAGGTCCGGCTGTGTCGTTGGTTCAGATCTTCGTTCCAAAATGTTGCTGCATCGCCTGTTTTTGATCGGCGCGCGCGTAAGCTTCATCGGAGGTGATGATGCCGCGTGTGGCGAGCTCGATCAGCGCATCATCCATCAATTGCATGCCTTGTTTCTTACCGGTCTGGATAATCCCCGGCAGCATGTAGGTCTTCGCTTCGCGGATGACGTTCGCAACCGCGGGTGTATTGGTCAGCGTTTCGAGCGCGAGCACGCGCCGCTGGCCGTCCGCACTCGGAATCAACTGCTGGCTCACGATACCGCGCAGCGATTCGCTCACCATGATCCGAATCTGTTCCTGTTGATCCGGCGGAAAGACGTCCAGAAGCCGGTCCAGCGTCCGCGACGCGTTCCCCGTATGGAGTGTGCCGAGCACGAGGTGGCCGGTTTCGGAGGCGGTGATCGCGAGCGAGATCGTCTCGAGATCGCGCATCTCGCCGACCATGATGACGTCCGGATCCTCGCGCAAAGCGCCACGCAAGGCCGCGCTAAACGACGCGGTATGAGTGTGGACTTCGCGTTGCGTGATATGGCAGCCCTTCGCCTGGAAGACGTATTCGATCGGGTCTTCCAGCGTGATATGTGCTCGCGCCGCTCGATGTTTATCTGCTCGACCAACGCAGCGAGCGTGGTCGATTTGCCGCTGCCAACGGAACCGGTGACGAGAATCAAGCCGTTCTGATAGCGGGTCAGCAGCTTCAGTGTTTCCGGCAGGCCGAGCTCGTCCATGGTCCGCACTTTTGTGTTGATGATGCGGAAGACGAGATCCGTCCCAAGACGCTGCCGGACGACACTGGCACGGAAACGGCCGAGGCGATTTGCGTAGGCAAAATCGGCGTCCCCGCGCGCGGCGAGTTGTGCCCGCTGCGCGTCGGTGAGGAAGCCGTCGGCGAGAGTCGCGGTGCCAGCCGCCGTTAGCTTCGGCGCGCCGACGCGCATCGGCGAGAGCGTGCCTTGCAGTCGCCAGATCGGCGGCGCGTTGACCCCGAGGTGGATGTCCGACGCGCCTGCTTCCTGCCCCAGCGCGAGATAATCATCGACGTGCGCGGAGGCTGCGGTCATGCGGCGTGCCACGACTTGTACGCGCCGCTCGCGAGTGCGTAAAACTTAAAATCTCTAATGCCCTTCGAGGCAGGCAGGAATGCCTGCCCTACAATCACGCCAACGCGACGGCGACGTTACCGAGGGGCCTATCGTCGCGGCGTTCGACCAAACGGATCGCCGCCGCCCATTTTTTTTGTGAAGTAACTCATCACCGCGGGTCGGGCGAGAGTCGCCGCGAATTTCAGTGCGCCGATCGCGAGCCCGGCTCCGAGGATGCCTTCCTTCTGATGTTCGCCCTTGCTTTTGCCGCTGAGTTTCGGAGACACGACTACCTTTTTCCGGCGCGCCGGCATCAGGCTGAACAGGACGCCCGCGACGGCCGCGGCCGAGACCCAGACGCCAGTCTTTCGCTGGAATGATTTCCGAAACTTGAGCGGAAAATCGAGCTCGTACTTGAGCCCGCTCAAGTCACGCGCGAGACGGTCCCGCGAGTGAGCAATCTCCTGCCTTAGCTGGTGGGCAGTTTTTGTTTGTCGAGGTTCTTTAGCCATTCGCGATCCTTCTTTAATTCAGCCGCCGTCGATTCGAACATTGGTTTCGTGAGCCGCGCACGAGCGATCACGCCGCAAACCGCAGCGAGCACGAAATGCATGAGCGCAACGGCAAGCGCGATCCAGACCCACGAAATCCCCGCCGCGTGCGCGATGCCGAAGATCACGCTCACGAGCAGGAAGACGTAGCCAAACGCCACGAAAACAAGCGCGCCGATGAGGCACGCCAGAAGCACAACGATGTGGACGAGCGCGCTCTTCGATTCCTGCGCGAGCAGGCCGATCCGGGCGCTGAAAAACTCGGTCAGCCCGTTGATCAGGCCGACTAGATTATTCAGCAACCCGGCGCGCCCCGCGGGATTGCGGAACCGCATCGAATCGTCAGCCATCAGTGGCGCGGACTACTTCCGGAAAATAAGGCCGAGCACGAAACCGATTCCGAGCGCCGTGCAAACCGCCTTCGTCGGATTTTCGCGAACGTAGGCTTCGCTGTCTTCCTGGAACGTCCGCACGCGGTCGCGCGCATCGCCCCAGGCCTGTTCGGCTTTGCCACGATATTCGTCTGCCATCACGCCCGCGGCGGACTTCAGGTCATCCGCGGCGGCACGGACGTGGGTCTTGGTGCTCTCGAGTTTGTTCTGGGCTCCGGCCGGGATCGCACCGCTCGTTCCCGTCCCTGTCGATGTTGTATTTTCTTCAGCCATGGTGTTTTCCAATTGTTGATTTCGCTTGTCCGCTCCGCCGCCGTGATCGGCGATGCGAGGAACGGACGAGTCCTCTTGAGCAGAAACGTAATTCGCGACCGAATTGCGCTTACGCGACACGAAATCTATCGGGCGGGGTCCTGACTACTTTTCGCGAAAAATGATCCGCGCCTTCGTCAAATCGTACGGCGACAGCTCGACCTCCACCTTGTCGCCCGGAACAATGCGAATGAAGTGCTTGCGCATTTTCCCCGAAATATGCGCGAGCACAGTGCGTTGACCGGGGAGTTCGACCCGGAACATCGTCCCCGGCAACACCTGAGTGACGGTGCCTTCGGTGACGATCTGCTCTTCTTTCGGCATCGGCGAAAATTACCAGAATCTGGCGAGCGCTCAAGCCGCGGCGCGGCCGTCCGTTCTGATCGCGTTGCAGGGCGAATCAGAAATTGAATTTGGAAGCCATAAAACCAGAAACCCGCATGCCTGCACCCGGGACCCCGATCACCACTTTCCCGCGCGAGTTCTTCCGGATGTCGGAGTTTGCCGCGATCCCGATTCTTTCTGGATTTCTGGTTTCCAAATTCGTCTTCTTTATCAATCCAAGGCTGCCCCAGACCTCGGCAACGCGACGACCTATTCGTGATGAAGCGAGACGACCGGCAGGTATTCGCCCTGCGGCTCGCGATGCCACCATGCGCCGGTTTGCGCGTGCTCGGCTTCGGTCGTGAAGCGGTAGCCGTAGAGCGTCGCTCGCACGTACTGCGGCGGGGCGACGCGGAACGGATTCCGCGCGAGCAGCGAGGTCACCTCGCGCCGATTTTCGAGCAGCGCCTCGGCGAAGGCGACGAACCAGCGGTTATCCGCGTAGGTGCCGAGCGCCGCGAACCACATCTGCCAATCGAGCCGCGGCTGATGTGGCGCGACCCATCGTGGCGCCTGGTTCACGTCACCGGGCTTCCATTTGAACTCGTACGGCAGCCAGACAACGCCATCCGCGCTGCCTTCCACCTCGATCTCCGGTCGCGTCTTCGTCATGACGCGGAAAAGTCCATACCCGTTCACGATCCGGAACGGCTCGATCCATCCGTACACCGCTGCGATCGGCCGGGGCCATTGCAGCTCGGGTTTGAAGGCGGAAGCCAAGAGCATCGCGTTCAGCGGCAAGGTCACGATGAGAACGAGGAGAGCGCCCCAACGAACGACCCCGCTCGGATGAGACTCCGTCCAGCCTTTCGACGACGCGGCTCGAGCCTCGGCAGCGTCT
>JALYZW010000157.1 GCA_030945725.1 Verrucomicrobiota bacterium
GAATATCGTCAACACTTAACCGTAACAACAAGGACGGTAGGAGCTTATGCGACACACGCGATTCTAGACTGTTGAAGATATTTGTTCCAAAAAGCCGCTAAGTAACGCTGCTTTGGTCTCCATCGGCAGGGGCCGGTCGCTGGCTAAACGCGCCCCAATGCTGCTGGAGCGGCGGACCAACTCAACCCAGCAGACTTGAGCTTGCGGCTGCACGATTGGATATCAGGATTACGGTGTGCACCACTGAGGGCGTGGATCGCACGCGTTTCCGCGTCTCCTTCGAAATCTCGGCTGCTGCACGCAACCTCGAAAAGTCTGTTAATTTCCAGAGATTTAAGCGTCGGAAAATCCCGAAACACTCGGTCTCGGATCAGACCGACACGTTGCGCGCTTGTGGCATACCGCTTCGCGACCATACAGCCGATGACGGCAGCCGCCCATTCGCCGGCAATTCGAACTCCTGCCGTTGTTGCGATTTCATTGTCGCGCTGCCGAGCGCGAGATGGCGTTTCCTTTCCGGAAAGTTCGCCGTCGATTCGACGCCGCACAACTTCCAGCGGAGGCGCCCAGTGCTCGCCGACGACGTCGAGATTGAAACGGGCGAGTTTCGCATACCATTCCGCGTCAAGTGCCTTGAGAACGCCCTTGCGGTCGGCGTCTGAGATATCGACGAAGTCTCTGAAACCGTCGTTTACTCGAAGGCGACCAAACATCGTGTGGTGTGCCATTTCATGCGCTAATACGCATGCGAGTAATGCGCACTTGCTGTTCAATCCGCCACCAGGATTATCGCTTTCGACGAGCAGTCGATGCTCGATCACAATCGAGGGTGAGCGGGATTCCGACGCGGAAGGCTTCTGGTACGAGGAGGTTTGGTCGACTCCGAATCTGACCGGTTCTGGTTCATCGCGGAGCACGATCAACTCGCACAGATGACATACGTAGATGACGCCTTTGCACCAAACGCAGGAACCGCGGATGGAGTTGATTACTTCCTCCCAGCGATCTGAATCGAACTCGGGCACCGACCGAGCCTAAAATCTCTCTGGTGCGAATCGAGGCTAAATTGCGCGGATGTGAATTTGCCGATGAACGCGCGGGATGCACGTCCGCTGCCGACGCCAATTCAAATCACAGTATGTCGACTCTACTATACCATCCCGCTAGGCTCCGAAACCCGGCGGTTGACGGCAAAAACGCGTCAGTCGGCGGTCGGCGTAGAGCCGGGCAGACGCGAATTGTAGTCCTCAAAGAACTTCTTCAACTCTTCGTAGAAGGCATCTAAGGACAACGGCTTGTTGGGACGGTCCTGCCGGTCCTGCCATTGCTTCAAAAAGTGCGCCTCGGTTTGGCGGAAGAATCTCTCGAGGCGTCCATTTTCGGGCGGCGCCGACGGCAAGGTGAGAGTGGGCTGAATGCCGAGGTCGGCCATCGCTTTCTTGAATGCTGCTCCCTTAAAGAAGGATTCATTATCGGTTTGAATTGTTTCCATATTGTTACTTCCGGCGCCCCTTTTTCTTTTCCTTGAATGCTTCTTCGACAATCCTAGCCGCGTCTTCGGCAGTCGGCTTCTGGATCAGAACCTCGTGACTTATGACACGATTCTCGCCGTCCATAACAGCGACAAGCCACGGGCGTTCGACTTTCCCGTTTGCGGGATCGACCACCTCGATGTGGAGTTGCGTGGAGTCGAGCAGCCACTTCTCGTTTGCGTTGTCGCGCGCTTCGATAGTTGATTTCATAAAGGATATTCGGAGAGAATGGTCCCCAATTCAGAGATTTAAGTAGAATCTTGAGAAGCATACGGCGCGCCAGCGGGGAATAGATGCTGACCATAAAGAGCTGCGAAGCTCCTCGACTGTCGGGCCGGAAGCCTCGCGGCCCGTAATGTTAAGTTCCCCTAACGAACTGCGTGAGCGCCGCTTGAACCGGCTCCAGTTTTAATGACGACTTGAATGGGACGATCGGGATCCCGAAATCGCTTAGGTCCTCGACGGCGTCATCCCTGACCGCGAGCAGTAACGGCTCCCCTTGAAGCTGCTGAACGCTCTCTCGTTTGGCACTCAGATATTCGGGTCTCCAAAACCCGACGATTTCGAACAACACTCGCACGCCAGTTTCGTGCTCGAAAGTAAAGTCAGGGAAAATCGCCTTCTGCAGTATGAAACGCGGCTCCGACTCGCGGAGCAAACGCCACCCGTCACGCGCGCCCGATCCCCACTTCGCCATGAACGTGCGCTCAAGTTTCGAATCGAACTCGGTAGGCCCGTCAAGACTGCTGTGATACTGACCGCTGCGCAGAACAAGCTCGGGCTGCCAACTCGTGCGAGCGAACTTCTTGATCCGCGCCGTCAGGTTCCAGTCCTTGCATGCAAGAAGAGTCGGAATGATTCCCGCCATGTGGACGCCGTAGCGTTTCGTTTCCCGCAAGACCGATACGGGTCCGTCGATGATGAACTCGAAACCGTCATCCCGCCGTTCAGCGGTATACATCAGTTGCGCGAGCTTAACAGCGGCAAGGATGTGCCTGTAGTCGGTTCGAGCGTGGATGCGCATCTCGGTTGCGTCGTATAAGACGGCCTGGAGCTGTGCTTCATTGTAACGCCTGAGCAGTGCTTCCGGTGACGCGTATCCCCGGAATTCAGTAAGCCGATGAAGCGCGACGACATCGCTGAATAGTCTCCGCTCGATCTCTGGCCAGTCTTCTCCCAGTGCCTTTCCGATCTCATTCTTCACGTCGCGTTCTTTGCGCTCAAGGAGTCCCTGAGGTTCGACGACCAGCGGATGCCTGGGCGCGGCGAGTTTAAAAACGCGCATCCTCAACTGCGCCGCGTCGTCGCCGCGGGCGCCATCGAACTCCGACTGCGCGTCCAGCAATTTCCTAAAGGCTCTGATGCGCTGCGGTGGGCAATTTTGCTCACCATAAAACAATTCCTCGACGCTGCGATGCAACTCCTCCCTGCTCTGGCCGACGCCCTCTCGATAGATCGAGAGCATCTCCTCCGCCAGGCCAACATAGTGACCGTGTGCCGCGGACGTTAGCGTATCGGAAACAACCCGACCGTCTTTGACCTCAGACCACGCTTCACCTCGAGTAAGCATCGTTTTGGCGTCGGTTCCGCGATCTCTGTTCCTCGCCGGTCTCTTTGCACACGACTTCGTAGAGTGTTGCTTTCTGGCCCGCTTTGTCTCGCAGGATACGCCTGATCTCTAACGCGAACAGCGAAGCAGTGATCGCGAGGCGATTTGGTTGCGTAACATGAAATCAAAAACAAAGATGATCCCTCCGGAACTGCTGCGAAAAATGGACGCCTATTGGCGCGCGGCGAACTACTTGTCGGTCGGGCAAATCTACCTTTATGACAATCCGCTGCTGAGGAAGCCGCTTACGCTGGCGCACGTCAAGCCGCGCCTTCTGGGTCATTGGGGGACGACGCCCGGGCTGAACTTCGTTTACGTGCACTTGAATCGCGTGATCAAGGAACACGACTTGAACGCCATCTATATCGCCGGTCCGGGCCATGGCGGGCCGGGGTTGGTGGCGAACGCTTACCTCGAAGGAACCTACAGCGAAGTTTATCCTAACATCTCGCAGGACGAGGACGGCATGAAGCGGTTGTTCAAGCAATTCTCCTTCCCCGGCGGCATTCCGAGTCACGTTGCGCCGGAGACGCCGGGTTCAATTCACGAGGGCGGCGAACTGGGCTATTCGCTGTCGCACGCATTCGGCGCTGCCTTCGATAATCCGGACCTGCTCGTCGCCTGCGTCGTGGGCGATGGCGAGGCGGAGACCGGCCCGCTCGCCACTAGTTGGCACTCGAACAAATTTCTTAATCCGGTCGGCGACGGAGCCGTGTTGCCCATCCTGCATTTGAACGGCTACAAGATTGCCGGCCCCACCGTGCTGGCGCGCATTCCGCATGACGAACTGGAAGCGCTCTTCCGCGGCTATGGGTACACGCCGTATTTCGTCGAGGGCGACGACCCGGCGAAAATGCACCAACTCATGGCCGCTACGCTCGATCTTGTCGTGGCCGACATTCGGCGCATTCAACGCGACGCCCGCGCAAATGGATTCACGGAGCGTCCGCGCTGGCCCATGATTATTCTGCGCTCGCCGAAGGGCTGGACCGGCCCGAAGACGGTGGACGGTAAGCAAACCGAGGGAACGTTCCGCTCGCATCAGGTCCCGATGGGCGAGATGAGCCGCCCGGGTCACGTGAAGATTTCGGAGAAGTGGCTGAAGAGCTACCGCCCGCAGGATTTATTCGACGCGACGGGCCAGCTCATTCCCGAACTCGCGGCGCTGGCTCCGACAGGAGAGCGTCGCATGAGCGCCAATCCCCACACCAACGGCGGGCTGCTGTTGCACGACCTGCGCCTGCCGGATTTCCGCGACTACGCGGTGAAGGTGCCAAAGCCCGGTGCGGTGGACGGCGAAGCCACCCGCGTCCAGGGCGAGTTCATCCGCGACGTGATCCAGCGCAACCCCGACAACTTCCGCGTTTTTAGCCCGGACGAAACGACCTCAAACCGGTGGGGCGCCGTGTTCGAGGCGACGAATCGTTGTTCAACCGCGGAGATCCTTCCCACCGACGACCACGTCGCGCCCGATGGCCGTGTCATGGAGATGCTAAGCGAGCATCAATGTGAAGGATGGCTCGAGGGTTACTTGCTCACAGGGCGCCACGGATTTTTTCCCTGCTACGAGGCCTTCATTCACATCATCGATTCCATGTTCAACCAGCACGCTAAGTGGTTGAAGGTTTCGAATCAGATTCCGTGGCGCCGGCCGATCGCCTCGCTCAACTATCTGCTCACCTCCCACGTCTGGCGGCAGGACCACAACGGCTTCAGCCATCAGGACCCCGGCTTCATCGACCATGTCGCGAACAAGAAAGCCGACATCATCCGCGTCTATCTGCCGCCCGACGCGAATACGTTGCTCTCGGTCACAGACCACTGCCTGCGCAGCCGCAGCTACGTAAACGTCATCGTCGCCGGCAAGCAGCCGTCGCCCCAATGGCTCGACATGGACGCGGCGGTCAAGCACTGCACTGCCGGCCTCGGTATCTGGCCGTGGGCCAGCAGCGATCAGGGCGGCGAGCCCGATGTGGTCATGGCATGCTGCGGCGATGTGCCGACGCTCGAAACGCTGGCAGCGGTCGAGTTACTACGGGGCCATTTCCCCAATCTGAAAGTGCGGGTGATCAACGTTGTCAACCTCATGAAACTACAGCCAAAGAGCGAGCATCCGCACGGGTTGAGCGATAAAGAGTTCGATGTGCTCTTCACGAAGGACAAGCCAATCATCTTCGCTTTTCACGGTTATCCATTGCTCATCCATCGCCTGACATATCGGCGCGCGAATCATCACAACCTGCACGTGCGCGGTTACAAAGAAGAAGGCACGACGACCACCCCTTTCGACATGGTCGTGCTGAACGACCTCGATCGGTTTCACCTCGTTGGCGACGTCATCGACCGCGTGCCCTCTCTCGGGCCGCGCGCCGCCTACGCCCAACAAGCGATCCGCGACAAGCTCCTAGAGCACAAACAATACATTACCACGCACGGCGAAGACATGCCGGAGATTCTCAACTGGAAGTGGGGCGCAACCAAAGCCGCCAAACCGGTGTAAACAGCGGCTGGCTTTACTTCGCACGCAGCGCCGCATGCTTCTCGCGTCGCGCCCTCGGACGCGTCCGGATTAACAGCCGGGCCTGCTAGCGCCCACGCACACCGAACTCATCCCTTCGCCTCAGCAGGTCAATAACTAAGGCCATCTCGTCAGCGATCACCGATACATTATTACTGCTGCGTTCATTCTCTTTTAGTTCGTCGCTTCGGTTCGAAGCACGAATCGAAGAACCTTTGCTGAATCTCTGCAGCAATGAGCTTTCTATACGAAAGACGGCGCAACGCCTTTAGATTTATGAACCCTCTTTGCTTCTTCGCTCATGTGGCCCTTTCCGCTGACGCGCGGTCTCTTTCTCCACCTCAAGCAACCGCGAACCTGCTCATCGAAATCAACGATCAAACTTTGAGATCTGGCGGCGAGGAGAAACATCTCGAGTTCTCGGCGTTGTCGGATCGCCAAAAGGTGGATTTTGCAGGTGAGATCGGCAGAACTGCTGCCCTTGATTTCCTAGATTCGGAACATGAGTTCAGCAACCTGCCGGTTAGACGATTTGTAGATTTCGATCTCACCGAAATGCCGGCTTACATCTCCGTCCAGCCCGCCCCGACCCGCACATTGCCAAATCATTCCAGGGTTTGGCGGCTTGCGCAGACCGAGTCGGATAAGCTGAGGACAGAGCCGCTCTCCCGCACTTTGTAGAGTGGAAGGAGAGCCGCGAAGCTATGGATGACCCGGCAGAACGATTCAGTGGCAGTTATCCTTGCGCCTTTAACCGCGAAGCGCCGAGCGCGTTCGTCTCAGTCTCTCAACCCGAACCCGCGGGCTCTCCAGGGATCCAGGAAGCGTTAGCGGCACAGAAGGAAGACTACCTGCAGCTCGCTGCGGACTTCGACAACTTCAGAAAGCGCACCCGGCGCGATTCCGAGCAGCAAGCCGCGGCAGAAAAGGAATCCTTCATCCGCGACCTGCTGCCTACTCTCGATAATCTCGAACGTGCCCTGGCCAGCGAGCAATCCAGTTCCTCCGAGCAATTACGTCGAGGTGTGGAAATGACGCTGCAACAGTTGGACCGGTTACTCCACCGCCATGGCATCCAGGCCGTCGAAGATGTTGGTCGGCCTTTTGATCCTCATCGGCACGAGGCCGTTTCTCTGGGGCACGACTCAAATCAACCTGATCAGATCGTTCTCGAAGTTGTCCAACGTGGCTATTGCCGTGGCGACAAAATGTTTCGTCCGGCAAAAGTCATTGTGAATGACCCGGGCCGTCCCCCCGGAGGCGGTCGTGCCGGTTGAATTCAAGGATTACTACGACGTTCTCGGCGTGCTCCGAAACGCGAGCGGCGACGCCATCAAGAAAGCATTCCGCAAGCTCGCTCGCCAGCATCATCCCGATGTCGCAAAGGACAAAAAGAGTGCCGAGGAAAAATTCAAGGAACTCAATGAGGCCAATGAAGTCCTTAGCGACCCGGAGAAGCGGCGAAAGTATGATG
>JALYZW010000182.1 GCA_030945725.1 Verrucomicrobiota bacterium
GGTAAACGCTGCAGCCGCACTGCGTCAGCGCGACACACTTGGCCGAATTCGCGCCGGATTTCTCGCAGATTTGATCGCGGTGCCCGGCCTGCAATCTATGGGTGATCTGCTTGAGGCGGTGATCGAATTCGAAGGTAAAATCACGTGGCGGATGGTGGCAGGGATTCTGCGCTAGAAGCGGATTCTCGTTTCTGCTTGGCTTTTCTCACTTCTGAAATTATTCTCCGCGCTGCGAGTTATGGCCAAGATCATCATCATCGACGACGAGCCCGCAATGGTGGAAGTGATCGTCACTCTCTGCCGCGAAAAAGGCCATCAGGTCTTCCCGTTTAATTCGGCGCCAAAAGCAATCGAGCAACTAGATACGATCCAACCGCAAGTAGTGATCGCGGACATCAAGATGGAGACGATGACCGGGTTCGACGTGCTGCGCCACATTCGCGAACATCATCGGCAAACTGCGGTCATTCTGATCACCGCGTATGCCTCGGTCGAGACGGCAGTGGAGGCGATGAAGATGGGCGCGTACGATTACGTGACGAAGCCGTTCAAGATCGACGAATTGCAGATGACGGTGCAGCGGGCGCTCGATTACCAGGCGGCGCTGCGCGAGAACACGTATCTCCGGAAAGAACTCAAAAATCGCTACCGGTTTGAGAACATCATCGGCACCAGTCGCAGCATGCAAATGGTTTACAATTTGATCAATAAAGTCGCTGACACGGACAGCACGGTTTTGATCCAGGGCGAGAGCGGGACGGGTAAGGAACTCGTCGCGCGCGGGCTGCATTTTAACAGCAACCGGCAGCATCACCCGTTCGTCGCGATCAACTGCAGCGCGCTGCCGGAAAATCTGCTGGAATCGGAACTGTTCGGCCACAAAAAGGGCGCGTTTACCGGAGCGGTCGCCGACAAGCGCGGCCTGTTCGAAGAAGCGAATCTCGGCACTATTTTCCTGGACGAAGTAAACTCGATGGCCCCGCCGTTGCAGACGAAGCTGTTGCGCGTCCTGCAGGAACGCGAGGTCCGTCGCGTGGGCGACAACAAAAGCGTCCCAGTCAATGTGCGCGTCGTCGGTGCGACCAACGAAGTGCTGCAGGGCAAGATGAAGGACGGAACCTTCCGCGAAGATCTTTACTATCGGCTGGCTGTGATCCCGATCGAGATCCCGCCGCTCCGCGAACGGCTCGAAGATGTGCCGCTCCTCGTGAATCACTTCCTGCAAAAGCAGGCCAGCGCGGCGGGCGGCACCGCGAAGAAGATCGACCCGAAAGCGGTCGATATTCTCTGCCATTATGACTACCCGGGAAACGTTCGCGAACTGGAGAACGCGATCGAGCGCGCGTGCGCACTTTGCGATGACGAAATGATCCTGCCGAGTGATTTGCCGCCCGCGGTGGTGGCGGTCGCAGCGGGAGGGAAAGCCGAGCAGTCTGCCGCCGCGATGCCGGTCGGTCAGACGTTGGATGAATTTATCCAGCAACAGGAACGTGGTTACATCGACGCGACGCTCTCGCACTGCGGCGGATCACGCGAAAAAGCCGCCAGTCTGCTCGGGATTAGTATGGCGACGCTCTACCGAAAAGTGGAGCCGAAGAACAAGAAGCAGTAAGAGCCGCGCGGTCTTACGTCCGGCGCGCGAAGATTCTAAGTTCTTCCGCGTTCTTCTCCATCTCGTCGAGCAGGGCGAGCGTAGCCGCCTGCTTTTGCAACATGTCGTCGTTCGCCGCTTTGATGTCCTGGAGCGACTTCAGCAGCGCGGCGGAATTTGAATCGTCGGCACCAGCGGCGGTTGCCTTCGGGACTCCCACCGAAGTTGCGGCTGGGACGACGACCGGCGATTGGCCGCAGATCGTGGCCGCGCTCATCACGGCGCCGATCAAAAGGACGAAAAAATGTTTGCGCATCTGGATTATCTCCCTCGGCTCGCGAAGATGCGGGCCTGTCGAATCGCTTCGGCGATCGTCGCGATCTTCGCATCAATTTTCGCCTGATTTTCGGTAATCGCCGCCTGTTGGGTCTGAATTTCTTTAATGAGCAGAACCGCCTGCTGCTCGGAAGGCGAAGTGGCGGGAGCGGCGGCCGAAGCCGTTGCCATGAGGCCGGCCAGAAGCACAGCCGCGAAAGTGGTTGATCGTGTCATCGGAAGTTTCGTCAGGAACAATATAGCAAGTGCCATTCCGCACTCAGCGCCTTGGGATTTTCAGGTTTCTGCGGCTCGGAAAATGCTTGCTTTCACGGAGCGCGGCACGGTAGCATCCACGGAATATGGCTGGCCCGGGGATGCATCAATCGCAGAACCTTTCTCTGCAGCAGGTCCTCGCGCCTCAGCTTCAGCAGAGCCTGCTCATCCTCCAGGCGCCGCTCCTCGAGCTGCGAAATCTCGTTCAGCAGGAGATGGAGACCAATCCGGTGCTCGAAGAATTGGCCACCGAGCCAAACGCCGACGGCATTGAAGATCCGCCCGCTCCGTCCAAAGCCGACGAAGAGTTCAAAGCCGAATTCGATCAGCTCGCCAAGCTCGATGACGAGTGGCGCGACTACATGGCGCAATCCGGCAGCTTCAACGCGCGCTCGCAGGATGAAGAAGAAAAGCGCCAGTTTTTCTTCGATTCAATCGCGACGCAGGAAACGCTGCAGCAGCATTTGATGGGGCAATTGAATCAGACCGCGCTCGATGCGGACGATCGCAAGACCGCCGAGCTGATCATCGGCAACATCGACGACAACGGTTTCCTCCAAACGACGCCGGAAGAGATGTCGATGAACACCGGCATCGCACAGGACGATTTCGAACACATGATGACGCTCATTCAGAGCTTCTACCCGCCCGGTGTCGGCGCGCGCGATTTGCGTGAGTGTCTGTTGATTCAACTCAAGCGCGAAGGGAAGGGCAGCAGCCTCGAATACAAAATGATCGGCGAGCACATGGCTGATCTGGGAAAACGCCGCTTTCCCGAAATCGCACGCCGCATGGGCATCAGCGTGGAGCAGGTGCAGAAATGCGCGAACAACATCGCGCAGCTCGATCCGCGGCCGGGCCAGATCTTCGCTGAATCACCGCAGAATTACGTGCTCCCGGATGTGACCGTCGAGAAAATCGATGGCGAATACCAGGTGATCCTGAACGGCGAACAGATTCCGCACCTTCGCATCAGCAACACCTACAAAGACATCATGGCCGGCGACGGCAGTGGCAGCGAAGTAAAGGATTACATCCGGGACAAAATCCGGAGCGGTAAGTTCCTCATCAAATCGATCCACCAGCGGCAGCAGACGATCTCAAATATCGCGCACGAAATCGTGAAGCGGCAGCGCGAATTCCTCGACCATGGCAGCGCGCATTTGAAACCGATGACGATGGTGCAGATCGCCGACATCGTCGGAGTTCACGAGACCACCGTGAGTCGCGCGATCTCGGGCAAATACATGGCGACCCCGCACGGCGTTTTCGAGATGAAGTATTTTTTCACGCCCGGCTATCAGACTTCGAGCGGGGAATCGATGAGCAACACGAGCGTGAAAGAAGCGATCCTCGACCTCGTCAAAGCCGAGAACACCAGTTCGCCCTTGAGCGACAAAGAGATCGTCGAAGTGCTGAGCGAGCGCGGCATTCCGATCGCGCGCCGCACGGTCGCGAAGTATCGGACTGAACTGAACATTCTGCCGAGCAACATGCGGCGGAAATACTAAGCAGAGAGAGCGTGACGCTGGCCTGCGCGCGGGCTAGTAATCTGCTTCATGAAGGCTTCGATTCGCGCCACCGCCCTCGCCGAGTGGCGGGGGTTACCGCAGCCGAAAGGGAGACCCGACCGTTGCCAGTCCGCGGCAGATTTGCTGCCGAAAATAATGCAGCAACTCGGTCTGCGCGAGCGCTTGCATGAGACCGAAGTGATAGACGCCTGGACGCAGGTGGTCGGCGATTTCATCGCGGCACATTCCGCGCCGGTCGCGTTGCGCGCCGGGGTTCTCGCCGTGCGAGTGCTGCAACCGGCGCTCCATTATGAACTGGAGACGCTGTCGAAGGCGGAAATCTTGCGGAAGTTAAAACAGCGTTTCGGCGGCAAGGTCATCCGCGACATCCGGTTTCGCGTTGGCTAAAGTGCGATCGCGAAGTGGCCTAACAGGAGCTTTTGTGTGACTCCGGCGCTCCACGCGGAAAGCGATGCGATCCATATCGAGCAGTTGCGGCTGCTCGCGCGTGTCGGTGTTAGTTTGGCAGAGAGAGAAACCCCGCAGTCGATCACGTTATCGCTGACCCTTTGGCCGAACCAACCGCTAACCGATCTGGACGATGACATATCGAAAACGATCGACTATGCCCTCGTGGCCGCGCATGTGCGCAACGTCGTCGCTGCGCGTTGCGACAATCTCATCGAGACGCTGGCCGAGAAGATCGCGGAAGAAGTGCTCCGGCGTTTTCCGCTCGAGCGCGTTCGAATTGAGCTCCGGAAATTTGTGTTCGATGATGCGGCGCACGTCGCGGTCGTTCTGACCCGCAGTCGTCAAAACGCATGAGAGCGGGCCGATTCTCGACTCCGCTGGGCGATCTCGCATTGCGCTATAGCGAATCCGTGTCGTTCGATTGGCGGCTCTACCGGCACGATATCGCGGGGTCGATCGCGCATGCCGCCGCGCTCGCCGCCGCCGGTATTTTGACGTCCACGGAAGAGGCACAGATCGTCGCCGGACTCCGCGAAATTGAATCGGAAATCGCTGCCGGGGAATTCGAATGGGACCGGTCGCTTGAAGACTTGCACATGAACATCGAAGCCGCGCTCACGAAGCGGATCGGCGCGGCTGGTGCGAAATTGCACACCGCCCGTAGCCGCAACGATCAGGTCGCGCTCGATTTGCGGCTCTACACAAAAGCCGAGACCACAGCCGTGGGCCAGGCCATTCAAAAGCTCCAGCGTGCGATCGTCGATCTCGCGCAACTGAACGCCGCCGTCGTGATGCCGGGCTACACGCATCTGCAGCGGGCCCAACCGGTGCTCTTCGCGCACTACTTGTTAGGCGTAGTCGAAGCCCTCGCGCGTGACGTCGACCGGTTCAACGATTGCGGAAAGCGCGCGGATGTGATGCCGCTCGGGTCCGGCGCGATCGCCGGGTCGACGATCGTCCTCGACCGCGCGTTGATCGCCGAGCGCCTTGGCTTCGCCAGTCTCAGCCGCAACAGCATGGATGCGGTCGGCGACCGTGATTTCGTCTGCGAGTTTCTCTTTTGCCTCGCGACGGTCGGAATGCATCTGTCGCGCCTGAGCGAAGATTTGATTTTGTGGAGCACGAGCGAATTCGGATTCATCACCGGCAGCGACGACTTTTCGACTGGGTCCAGCCTGATGCCGCAGAAGAAAAATCCCGACATGGCAGAGCTGACGCGCGGCAAGACCGGTCGTCTTTATGGAAACCTGATGGCGGTGCTGACGACGATGAAAGGTCTGCCGAGCTCGTACAACCGTGATCTGCAGGAAGACAAACAGCCGCTCTTCGATTCGGTCGACACGGTCTCGACCGCGCTCTCTGTTTTTGCCGCGATGATGCCTGCGTTAATCATCCACGCCGAGCGAATGCAAGTGGCCGCGAGCGATCCCAATCTATTGGCGACGGATCTGGCGGAATACCTGGTCAAGAAAGGCGTTCCGTTTCGCGAGGCGCATGCCGCCGTCGGCAAACTTGTCGCGGCGGCCGGCGCCGCTGGGGTTGCTCTCGACCGGGTTTCGCGTGAGCAGCTACGCAGCGCATCGGACCAGTTCGGCGATGACGTCGCGAGCGTTTTTAACGTCCGTGAATCTCTTCGCCAGCGGACGGCCGTCGGTGGTCCATCCCCCGAGAATGTTGCGCATGAAATCGAGGCGTGGAGAGCCCGGCTCCGCGAGTGAGTTGCGCTCGCTTTTGGCTCCGGCGCCCATACTTTCCGGCGTGACTTCCGGCTGGGAATTACTCTCAAGCGACACGCATTTTCAGGACGCGCATGTCTCTGTCGCGACGGTGGAAATCCGCAGTCCCGCGAAGCCGAAGCGGCGCAAATGGACGGTTGTCCACCGGAAAAAGGCGGTCGTCATCGCGCCGATGACGGAGGATGGCCGATTGGTGCTCGTCCGGCAGGAAAGAATCCCCATCCAGGCTGCGATTTGGGAAATGCCCGCAGGCCAGATCGACCATGCCGGTGAACCGTCCGAGGACGAAATCAAGGCCGTCGCCCTCCGCGAGCTTCGCGAGGAAACGGGGTTTGAGTTGGCCGCGGACGGGGAGATCATTCGCCTCGGTGACTTCTTTTCATCGGCCGGATTCACCGACGAGCGCGCTTACCTCCTGTTGGCTCGTCCCGTTCAGTTCCACCCCGCCGGACACGCGCACGAGGAATCGGAATCGATCCTCGATTGTCGCGCCTTCACGCCGGAAGCGATCGGGCGCATGATCGCCGAGAACGAGATTAGGGACGCAAATACCCTGAGCGTTTACGCGCGGCTGGTGGCCCGCGGTGTTCTCTCGTCCACTCCTCGTTAGGCGACGGCAACCATGACATTACGCGACATCTTCAAGTTTCGAGAGTTGCCTGAAAGTGAAACGGCGAAGCCGTTTCTCGAGCATCTCGAGGACCTGCGGTGGACGATCGTGAAGATGGCCATCACCCTCGTTCTGGCGATGGTGATTTGTTTTACTTTTCGCTCCGCGCTTGTGCAATTGATGCAGCGCCCGCTTCACTCGATCGATCCGAAAATCGGCGCGCTCCGTGCGCTCGGCATTACGGACTCGATCACGATTTCATTCCATCTCGCCTTCTATGCCGGGATCGTGATTTCCTTCCCGCTGCTCCTCTTCTTCCTCGCCGAGTTCGTCCTGCCGGCGCTGACCGCGGTCGAAAAACGCCTGGTCCTGCCGGCCATTTTCGTCAGCTTCGCGCTCTTTCTGACCGGTGTGCTCGCCTGTTATTTCTGGCTCCTGCCGCAGACGATTTTGTTCTTCTTCCACGATACGCAATCACTCGGCTGGGCGCCTACCTGGACGGTGCAGGAATATTATTCTTTCGTAACCCGATTTACGATCGGCTTTGGACTCGCGTTCGAGCTGCCGGTGGTCGTCCTCGCGCTGGTCCGTTTCGGCTTCGTCACCTACGCGTTCATGGCTCGGACGCGGCCATACGCGATCGTCTTGATTTTCATCATCGCGACGATCATCACGCCCACGCCCGACATCCTAACGCTGGTCGCGATGGGACTGCCGATGGTGCTGCTCTACGAGAGCTGCATCTGGATCGCGTGGTTCATGCAACGCCGGATCGCCCGCAGGCAGGCCGTCTAAAAATGGACGGTACGCTCGCGGCTTACCGCCTCTTTTTTGGAGTCGTCGCCTTTGTGCTCGGCGCCGTCGTCGGTTCATTCCTGAACGTCTGCATCTATCGGATGCCGCTCGATCTATCGGTTAACGAACCGCGTCGCTCCTTTTGTCCGGTGTGCAAGAAACAGATCGCGTGGCAGCACAATCTCCCGCTCTTCAGCTGGCTCTTCCTGCGCGCGCGTTGCGCGAATTGCGGGAGCCGCATCGCCTTTCGCTATTTCGGCGTCGAACTGCTCACGGCGTTCATGTTTCTGTTCGTTTGGAAAGAGTTCGCGTGGCCGGTTGCGATCGCCTACTGGGTCTTCGCTTCGCTGCTGATCGTCGCGACGTTCATCGACTTCGAGCACTTCATCATTCCCGATGAGATCACGCTCGGTGGTGTCGGTGCGGGCATTGTGGCGAGCTTGATCGTTCCCGAATTGATGCATTCCGAAATGCACTTGGTCGGCCTGATTCGCTCGGTGCTGGCCGCGGTTCTCGGGTACGGCTTGCTCTGGGTGGTGCTGGAAGGCGGCAAGCTCGCGTTTGGCAAAAAACGCATCCGGCTCGACACGCCTACGCCTTTCACCTGGATCCGCCGGGAGGACGATGCGGACTTCACGGTCGGGGAAGAAAAGGAGCGGTGGAGCGATCATTTCGCCCGCGAAAAAGATCGACTCATTTTGCAATGCGATCGAGCAGAAATTGATGGCCGCGAGATCAGCGCGACGACGCTCGAATTTCACTACAACCGCGTCGCCTTCGCCGGACAGGAGCTGGCGCTGGATCAAGTGGAACGCATTTCGGGCGTCGTGCGCGAGCTGCAGATTCCGCGCGAAGCGATGGGGCGCGGCGACCTGAAGTTCCTCGCCGCGATCGGCGCATTCCTCGGCTGGCGCGGCGTCTTGTTTAGCGTCTTCGGCGGCTCGCTTGCCGGTTCGCTTGTCGGGTTGGTCACGTTCGTGGTCGGCAAACGCGTCTGGTCCGCCAAGCTGCCGTTCGGTCCCTATCTTGCCTTCGGCGCGCTGATCTGGATGTTCTTCGGGGAGTCGCTTCTTGGATGGTACGTCGCTCTGCTCCATCCGTAGTCGCTCGCGTCCGCAATGTGGAAACGATGATGCTCGACCGCGCAACGAGCGAGGCTCACCACATCGCCTGTGCGTCGGTGTCCGCCAATGTCCGCGAGCGCTGGCTTCGGATGTACGTGCATCAGAAGCTGCGCAGCGATCCAATTTTCGCCGTCGCGTCCACGCTTCTGGTCGATAGCGCAGAGCCGGTTTTGGACGTCGGTTGTGGCGTCGGCCTGCTGGGCTTTTATCTCCGGGAACGCGGATACTTACCCTCGGTGATCGGGGTGGACCGCGACGGACGAAAGATTGCGCGCGCCCGCGAGATTGCTGCGAGCGGCAGCTACGACAAGGTCGAGTTCCGCGACGAGAATATCTGCGCCACTGCGCCAACGTTTTCCGGAAATGTCGCGCTCTTTGATGTTTTGCATTACTTGCCGCGACCGCAGCAACGGCGGCTGCTTTTGGAGCTCGCGAAATGCGTCGCGCCGGGCGGAGTCCTACTGATTCGTGACGCACCTCGGGATGCGCGTCCACGATTCTGGCTCACGTTTCTCGCGGAAATTTTCGCGCAAACGATCGCGTGGAATGTCGGGGCACGGTTGCATTTCCCCGCGCGCGACGAACTCAGGGCGCCGTTTCCAGCGAGCGAGTTTACGAGCGAAAGCCGGCCACTGTGGGGGAACACGCCGTTCAACAATCACCTTTTCATTTTCCGTCGATGCTCGTCCGGAGCTGCTCAGGCAGCGGGATGACGAACGCGTAGCCTGCCGCGGTCAGCTCGTGCAGCGTTCTCTCGAGACAGCGCGGATGAAATTCGGGATTAGATTTTGTCCGGTGACCTTCGTGGAGAAGGATGATCGCGCCGGGCCGCGCGCGGTGCCTGATCTGCAAGGCGATCGCCTCCGCGTCGCGACGGACCGTATCGAGGCTGCGGATTGTCCATCCAGTCAGATGCAAACCACGCTGCCGGAGCTCAAGGTGGACGAAAGGATTTTTCAGGCCAGCTGGCGCGCGAAATAAGGTCGCCGGCCGTGCCGCTGTGCTGCGCAACGTTGCCCCGCATCGATCGATTTCACGCGCGATCCAACGGGGTCCCGCGGCCCAGAAAAGCTTGCTCGGATGAGTGTGCGTGTGGTTGGCGAGCTCGTGGCCGCGGGCGAGGATCTCCGTGATGAGATGCGGATATTTTTCGGCCCGTTCGCCGATGACGAAGAACGTCGCGCGCGCGCGATGTTCGGCCAAAATATCGAGCATGCGCAGGGTATGCGCGGGCGAAGGTCCATCGTCGATCGTGATCCAGACTTCGCGCTCAGAAGTCGCGAAGGATTGGACGACAGGGCCCCACCATTGACAGTTCGGGACGAGGGTCGAGTAGAGAAGGAAGAGGTGCGAGACGAAGATCGGCGACAAGGCGATGACGAGATGAAAACGCCAAAGGGCCGCGGCGGCGAACGGCGCAAGAGCGGCGAAGGCGAAAAGGGCAGCGCGGGTCCAGCGGGCGTTATCGTGCATTACCGGTGCTCCCATCAGACAAGCGCAAGGCAAGCGCCGAACCGAGGTTCAGAGCAACTCCGATCCACCAGAGCGCGGCAACGCTCGCGGGCCATCCGCCGCAGTGCCACACGATCGTAGCGAAGACGGTCGTCTCCGCGCAAACGAACAGGCTCTGCACACGATCGGTTCGAGTTTCGCGGAGCGTTCCGAGCGCGCGCCAAATCCGGATGACGACTGCGTTGAGGTAACAAACCGCGAGCCAGAACATCCACGTGATCAGCGCCGTGGCGACCGCCGTCACCGCCAATCGCCACACTGGCGGGTGCGGGTGGAGGATTAACCACACAAAAAGATACGTGATCCCAAAGACGAAACCCCCGACCACGTTTGCTTCGAGCGCGCTCGTTGCTCCGCGTGCGCTACTGGTGCCTTTCAGCATCGCGACCAGCCGGGGCAGGGCGAAATAGAAGGTGGCCGCGTGATCGACTTTATGGGCGGACATCGCTGGCGAAAACGGGAATGAAAGCGAACCACTGATCCCAGTGTTCGCTGATCACGCTTTGCAGAATGGCGCACCATTGTGCCACCGCCACCGCGATGTTCTCTTCCCGCCGGCCGGCGTTGCGTTGCACGCCAATCGGTTCGCGCACGATGATCGTGTAACGCCGGAATCCGCGTCGCACGATGAAGAGGGGGAAAATCGGCAACGTTGCGACTTGCGAGAGAATGAACGGGCCATTCGGCAGGCCCATCTCGTGTTCGAACATCCGGCCGCTGGTTTTCCCCACCCCGGCGACAACGCGATCGCCCTGAATCGAAACAATCTCGCCGCTGCGAAGTGCGTTCAGGAGGTCGAACGAGAGCAGCGCACCGCCGGTATTGTAATCGATCTTCACCGCGCCCTGGCCGGTCTGCGCCAGCGATTCGCGCAGGTGCTGTTCGGTCTGCGCGTCGGCTTCCGGCGCTCGCACCATTCGGATTTCGCGATTGAATTTTTCGGCAAACAGACCGGCCCCAAGGTCATAATTGCCCATATGCGCGGTGAGCACGATCGCGCCGCGCGCGGCCGCCAGCTGATCGAGCAGTTCGCTTCCGTCGATCTCGTAATCGAATTCTTCGCGCAAGAGTTTGTAGGTCGCGCCCTCCGAGATCGTCCACGCGAAATTGTGCAAAGTCCGGAACGCGCGCAGATGATTCCGCAAAGCGGACGAACCCGGAAAGACAACGCGCAGATTCGCCACAATCGCGCGACGCGCTGGCGCGGCGAAAAAGAAGAAGAAAACGGTCCAACAAAAAATCAGGACCGGGTGCATGTAGAACGGGATATTAATAATCGCCCAGTCCAGATACTGCCGCCAAAAAACGCCGCGGACGGCGAAGTTGCGCAAGCGAGCTGGAGCGGTCGCATTCACAACAATTCTCCAGCAGTACGGAGACGAATGGCGCGAGTAATCAAACCCTGACGGTTGCGGCCGATGCAGTGCGCGGGGCGGGCGCAGGTTCCGAAAACATCATCAGCCGCAGGTTTGTCAGCTCCGCTCTGAACCAGCGGAACAATCCCTTCTGGATGAGCTTGCGGACGCGGATGTCAGGCACAAATCCGTCGTAGAGTTCGCGCCAGCCAGCGTTGCGGCTGCCGAAATAGCCGGTCGCGACGCGTCGCTTCGCGAGTGTGACCAACCTGCGATTGTAAAATTTCATCATCCCGGCGAAGACGCGACCTGCCGCGCCTTCAAAAGGCAGATGGAGAAATTCCTTTTCCGGGTCGCGATAAACGGGAATGACAAGGCCGATGAAGTACGTCCCGACGTCGAGCAGCAACGCCGCCGACATCAGTTCCGCGTCGCCCATGTAGTAATATTTGTCCTTGTAGAGCGTCTCGAACCAGAGCCGGTACGTGATCGCGTATTGCTCGTTGTAATAGCTGATTTGATCGGCCACGTCTTCGCCAGCGAGGTTTCGCGCGAGCATGTCCGCCACGTAGTAAGTGGTGTAGGAACAGAAATCCAGGCCCGGGCTGTAAAGCGGATCGATGAAACCGGCCGCGTCGCCGACCGCCGCCCATCCGTCGTCACAGACCGTGCTACTGACGTAGGGCATCGCCGAAAATGCGTGCACATCTCGATCGACGGCCTCGGCGTTGGCGAAGATTTCCCGACCGACCGGGTGCGCGAGGAGGTGCGTGCGCAGCCGATCGGAGAGATTCGCGCCTTCGGGTAACTTGAAGATGCGCGAGTCGTAAACCAGCCCTGCGCTGACGTCGCCGCCGCGCAACGGAATGATCCAGCACCACCAGCCGTTTCCCATCAAATGGTTCGTCGCCCATGAGCGGCTCGTGCGGCAGGCATTCGCGTAATCTGCGAAGCGCTCGCGCCAGTCGTAACTATCCCAATCTTTCACCCCGCTGAACCGGGCCCAGACCGCGTTGATCGGGTGCTCCGTGTTCGGCTTGAAGTGGCCGAGTTTCCGCGGCAACAGTGCGGCCCGGCCGCTTGCGTCCACGATCCAGCGGCAGGTTACCGTCTCGTCGCCCGCATCACTCGATAACGCGACGCTTTGCCCGCTGCTTCCGTTCAATTCGATGCCACTCACTTTCGCGGGGCGGCGGAGATCACAGCCGGCCGCGACGGCCAGCTCGAGCAGATGCGAGTCGAGCTTCGCGCGATCGACCTGAAAGGTCGGAAGTCGCGCCTGATAGCGCGCGCCGATCTCGACGCAGTCGTCGAACGCCTGGTCCGCCCGGTTGTTGAACCAGAGACGCAAACCTTGCTTGGCCAGATGTTCGTGGCCGAGATAATTCGTTAGGCCAAGAATGCGCGTCATGTAACAACTGCTCAGCTCGGTCGTCGACTCGCCGACTTTGCGATCGAACTCTGCGGCTTTTTCGACAATCAGGACCCGCGCCGCCGGATGCTTCCGTTTCAAGACGAGCGCGGTCGCAGCGCCGGAAAAAGCGCCACCGACAATCACGACATCGTAGTCAAAAGCCATCTTGGAGATGATGGACGGTGCGCGCGCGGAACGCAACGCGCACGCTCGCCGGATTTACCGCGCAGTGCAAACGCTGCGGTTATCCGTCGGC
>JALYZW010000206.1 GCA_030945725.1 Verrucomicrobiota bacterium
CGATGCGAGTGAGCGCGACTCCACTCGGCCGCAATAATTCGACGAGATAATTCGTTGTCGCTTCGCCCTCGACATCCGCGGCTAACGCGAGAATCACTTCAGAGAACTTCTCAGTCGCCACCCGTTCGACCAGCTGACTGATGCGCAGATCGTCAGGGCCGACGTGATCCAGCGGAGAAATGCGGCCGCCTAACGAGTGGTATCGGCCGCGGTAAGCGCTCGTGCGTTCCAGGGGCAAAATGTCGGTCGGCTGCTCCACCACACAAAGCAGTTCTCCCGCGCGCGAGCTATCGGAGCAAATTGCGCAAACATCTTCGGCGGCAAAAAACCCGCACCGAACGCAGGGCCGAATGGTCGCGCGGGTTGCCGCGATGGCGCGCGCGATCTGCTCCGGCAGATCCGCCTTTGACTGCACGATCCACAGTGTGATTCGTTCCGCCGAGCGCGGGCCGACGCCGGGAAAATGTCGCAGTTGTGCGATCAGCTCCCGAATCGCCGCGGGATATTCGGTCTTCCTCACCACGGCGGCCTACTCGTCGAACGGCGCTTCGGTCAGCTGGAGCGCGAGCGGTTCGAGCCGGCGCAGGTAGAGCTGCAGCGGGGCGTCATCGTGCGGCCCCCTCGCCTGCTGGAATTGCGCATACGCCTCGGCCCAGCGCTTTTCCCGGTAAAGCACCACGCCATTCCAGAAGGAGTCGCGGCGTTTCAGATCTTCCGGCGCCGCTTCAGTGGAAGCAGAAAGCGGCTCGTAAATTTCATGGCGCTCGCGCGGGTCGACGCCAGGGAGAAAATCAATCGGTCGCGCCATTAGGCTATCCGCGGCCAGCTCAAAAGTGCCCGGCCCGATCAAAACGCGCGAGCCATAGAAGCGATTCGCGATGCAAAATCGCCGCGCCAACTCAATCGGCTCGCCCACCGTCAGCGTAGAACCCGAATGCTGCGACGGCGCCACGATCACTTTGCCGGAACTGACGCCGACGTGCAGTTCGAATTGGGGCGCTTCTTCGCCATTGGCCGACGGGAAATCGTCGACGATCCGCATCGCTTCGCGGGTCGCTTTTTCGGCGTGCGCTGCATCGGGCGACGGATAACCGAAAATCGCGACGACTCCCTCGCCCGAGGCGGAGTCGACATAGGCGCCAGCGTCGGAAAATGCTTTCGTGGCGTGCGCGAAAAATCGTTGCGCAATTTCCACAAAAGCCGCGGGTTCGAGTTCGTCCAACAAATCGTGTTTATTACCAATGTCACAAACGACCGCTGTAACTTCGTAGGCATGTGTATCGGTGGGTGGTGAAGTAGCGAGCAGCGGCGGCGGGAGCGGCGCCGGAGGCGCAGCCGTTTGCGGCGGTGGAACAAAGCGCTCGACCACCGGCGTGGGTTGTGGTGGGAGGGCGGGCTCAGGGACAGGCTCCGCAACCGGCGGGGGCGGCGCAGCGGCGCGGGCTTCGGCTGCAGCTGCTGCTCGTTCGCGCAGCCACCGGCGCGCGGCAATAAAAGCGATGCTACCGCCCAGCGCGAGAGCCGCGGCCAGCATCGCCGGTAGCGGCTGAAAGAATGTGTGATACAAGCCGCAAACCCACGCCACCGCGAACAGTTCCAGCAGGAGCGCGCCGATCACGAGCGCCAGCCGATCGCGGCGCTTCGTTTCCAAAGTGAGCCACGCGACGCCGGCCGCGAGAATAAAAACAATCGGGAACTGGAGCTTGTCGCTCGCCAGTTTGGTCACCTCACCGCTGCGCGAGATCCAGCCGCTGAGCGGGAACTCGAAGCGGAGCGCAAGGCCGCTGATATGCAACGTCAGCACGACTGCGCTGACGAGCACCCCGATGGTCAGCGCGGGCAGGAGACGTTTCATCGCAGGATTGCTCTCAATTCTTCCCCGTCTGCGCAAGTGGATAGTGTGAGCGCACGACCCACTCGCTCAGGAATTTGTCCGGCTCGTCGACGGCGGCCGCATCGAGGACGAACTGCGTCTGACCGGTGTTCTTCTGCACGAGGCTCAGCCCGAATTGATAATCTTTGAACAAGTGCGCGCAGAGTTCCGGCATCGTCATTCGCTCGGCCTGGGCCCGCGCCGCCAGGCGACGCAAGGCCGACTCGTCGAAGGCAATCTCGAGCCCATACTCGCCGCTGAAACGCTGCGCAAAGTCCCGCGCGCTTTGCTCGAGCGCCGTTGCTTCGTGCTCATGATTTTCCGCCATCAGACGATCGAGCACCCGTTTCGGTTCGCGCACCAGTTCTTCCGAAACCCGCAGCTGCGTCAATCCAGAGCCCGCGAGGTGGTATTTGTAATCGCGGAATAATTTTTCGAACACGGTCAGCAGCCCGCGCGCGCCGGTCTTCTCGGTGGCCGCCGCCGCCGCGATCAAATGCAAGGCAGCGTCTTCGAAACTAATCTCGATGCCGTAGGCGCGGAACGCGCGCTCGTACTGGCGGAGGATGCTGCCCTCCGACGACTTCATGATCTGGTATAGGTCGTCCGCTTCGAGTTGCTCGCACACCACTCGGACTGGAAGTCGCCCGATGAATTCCGGCTCAAATCCGTACTCGATAAAATCCTCCGTGGTGACGTGCTGGAACAGCTCGTTGTCCATTGGCGGCGCGGGATCCGCGCTGAAACCGATCTGTCCTTGCGCCATCCGCCGGGAGACCTGGTGCTTCAGTCGCTCAAATGCACCGCTCACGACGAACAGAATATGACGCGTGCTAATCGTCTCGCGCTTCGTCTTGCCGCGCTTCTGCAGCTCGAAGGCCGCGTGCAGTTGCGACTGGAGATCGTGCGCGCTGCGTAACGGCACGTCCGTTTCTTCCATTAACTTTAGCAAGGTGGTCTGCACGCCGCGTCCGCTCACATCGCGTCCGCCGATGTTTGCCGCGGCCGCGATCTTGTCGATCTCGTCGATGTAAATGATGCCGAATTGCGCCAGATTCACATCGCCATCCGCCTTGTCGATCAGCTCCCGCACGAGATCTTCGACATCGCCGCCGACATATCCGGTCTCGCTGAACTTCGTCGCGTCCGCTTTCACGAACGGCACCTTGATCAGCTCCGCGATGTGCTTGATCAAATACGTTTTTCCGACGCCGGTCGGACCAACTAGAATCACATTCTGCTTCGCGTATTCGAGCTCTTCGGCTCGGGCCGCGTCTTCCGTGGCCAGCCGACGCTGTGCATTGACGTGGTTGTAATGATCGCAGACCGCGATCGAGAGAACCTTCTTCGCTTCGTCCTGTTTGATGACAAACCGATCGAGGTGGGCCTTGATGTCGCGCGGCAGAAAACTGAACGAGAACACCTCATTCGCGGAAGGCGGCGCTGCACTCTCGCCGTCGCTTTCCGCTGGGTCAGGCTGCGCAAAAGTGGCGAACGAGACCTTGTCGCCAAAGTTCGACTTCATGAATTCCGACAGCTTCGATTTCAATTCGTCGGGCGACGGAAAGGGCGGATTTTGTTCCATGAAACTCACTCCGCGCCGATCGGCCATGGGAGCGAAGCGAACGTTACCATTGCGTGGCGGTGTGTAAAACCGCCGCTGTTCAACGCTACGGCGGTGTTTGGACCGCAGCCGAAAGAAGCCGCAGGTCCTGGCCGTATTCCGGTTTCGCTGCTGCCGCCGTTTCGCCGAGAATTCGGGCCGAATCGTTCTGGCCGGTTTCGGCGGCGAACACCGCGCTCCGCCACTGGCGATCTGCGGCGTCGGCGTTCCCAGGCACGATGAATGCGCCCGCCGCCTCGAGTAAACTTTTCGGACTCAGCTTCGCCCAACTCATCGCCGTTACGCCGTACGGCAACATCAGCGTGACCCGCGCGGGATCTGCCGCCGAGATGCCCTGGTAGGTCGCACCTGACATATCGGCGATTGGCCGGACCAGCGGACCGCGGCGAAGATCGTCGATAAACTGCTTTTTCCATTCCATGAGCCAGCGGGCCTTCTTCCTTAAGGTCGGATCACCGCTCTTCAGGGCAGTGACGACCTGCAGCGCACCGGCAAAATCATACTCGACGACACGGCTGCGGTACGCGGTGAACGCCGCTCCCTTTTGGTCGGAAGCCGGCGAACTCGACACCGCGCTCGGCGGGCTTTGGGCTGTCGCCGCTGGCCGAGATAAAGGCGTCTCTTCTTCCTTAAGCAAATCACTCAAGCGGCTGTGCACTTGCAGCCGCGACTCGATCTGTTGCAGCGCGGCGCGCGCTTCGCTCGAACCCCGCGCAGCCCGACTGCGAGAGCGTTTTCCAATCGCTATACGTGCGGTAGTCGGCGAGATATCGCTGAGCGAGAGGCCGGTATTCGTTGATCCAACTGAACGCACCCGTTGAATCGGTGTGCACGAATTGTTCGAGCAGCGCCGCCGCCGTTTGGAAATCGCCCTGCTGCCAATCTTTCAGGCCGAAGAGCAGCGTCGCGAAAGGCTCCAGCGCTTTCGGTTTTGTCCGTGCGGCGTCGACGGCCGAAATGGAATTGGGCGCGAGCACCGCGCGCGCCGTCGCGACAAAAAAATCACCGGTCTCAGCCTCTTCCGGTTTGGTCGAGAAACGGCCCCCTTTCTCGATTTCCTGAAACGGCTGTTCGGCGGCGTTGCGGTAGCCGCGTAGCAAGGCCGCGAAACCTCGATGCAAGCGGATCCAATTCAGCAGCGGCTGCCGATCTTGCGCCTGCTCGCTAAGGCGGGTGAACGCAGTCCGCGCGGCGTCATACTTGCCGGCGATCAGCTGCCGTCGCGCGTCATCGTAACTTTTCGTGAGCGACAAGGTCATCTCGTCTCCTCCCCGCGCAGCGAGCGTCGCGAGCCTTTGCTGAGCGCGATAAAAGTAAACGCCGACCGCACCGAGAATGAGAATAAGTGCGACTGCCGCGATGATGTTCCGGCGCGAAAAAAGGCGACCGGACGCGGTGCCGTCGAGCCTCTCTTTCACGCGCGTCAAGGCGGCGATCACTTCGGCGTACGATTGAAAACGCGCGCGCGGATCGGGCACCATCATCCCGGCAATCGCGCGCCTCGTCGCTCGCGAGAGTTGAGGGGCGACCGAGCGAAGATCAGGCGGCCTGCTTTTCAGCTCGCGCAGCTCGGTCGCCGATGTCGTCTCGGCGTCGATCGGCGCGGTGCCGGTGAGCGCGTGATAAAGTGTCGCGCCAAGACTGAAGATATCACTGCGGGAATCTTCCGGCTCGTTGTTAAGTCGCTCCGGCGCGACATAGTACGGTGTGCCCCAGATTTCATGCTGTGTCTCAGCGTTTTGCCCGGCTGCGACCGCGAGGCCGAAGTCGCCGATCTTCGCAGTCCGCTCGTCGCCGAACAAAATGTTCGCGGGTTTAATGTCGCGATGGATGAGTCCCTTTTCCTGCGCTGCCTGCAAGCCTTGCGCGATCTGAATTCCGATCTCGACCACCTGCAGTTCCGGCAGCTTGCCGTGCTCGGCCATGAGGTCGTCAAGGCTTCCGAAATCGACCAGTTCCATTACCAGATAGAATTGTCCGTGCGCATTCCCCGACGAGAACATCTGCACGATGTGCGGATGATTCACCGCGGCAGTGAGCCGGGCTTCTTGTTCCAACCGCGCGGTTTCCTCGGGCTGGGCGCTCAGCTCTCGGCGCAGAATTTTCAGCGCGACAAACCGATCCAGCCGGGTGTCGCGCGCCTTGTAGACGGATCCCATGCCGCCGACGCCGAGCGTCTCGATCAGGACGAAGTGATCGAACGCCACCTCCGCGTGGAATTGCTCGCCGCACACCGGACAGCTGACGCGCGCGAGCGGTTCGACCTCGCTACTAGCGACGGCCGCGCCGCACGCCGGACAGCTTGGGGCCGCGGGGGCGCCGGACGAGGACATCGACGCCGATCGTATCATCCGCCGGCGCGCGAGGGAAGAGGATGCCCAGGATTCCGTGTGATCCTCGAAGACAGGGCAGACATTCCTGCCCGGCGCCCCAACGACGCGCAAATTCGGCAGGACAAATGAAGACTGACGTGATCGAACTCAGTGTCACTTCCGAGCATGCACGGCTGCGCCTGGATCGCTATCTCGCCATCGTGTTGCCGAGATTTTCGCGCGCGCGATTGCAAGCGCTCATTCGCGAAGGATTCGTTACGCTCAATGGATCGACGACGCGCCCTCGCGAAGTCGTCCGGGCTGGCGATGCGGTGAGCTTGCACGAGCCCGCGGTAGAGAAGGTCGAAGCGCAACCGGAAGCGATCGCTCTCGACGCGCTCTTCGAAGACGAAGATTTACTTGTGATCAACAAGCCCGCCGGGCTCGTCGTTCATCCCGGGGCCGGAAATCGCGAGCACACGTTAGTGAACGCATTGCTCTCTCACTGCACGGATTTGTCCGGCATCGGCGGGAAGGAACGACCCGGGATCGTCCACCGGCTCGATAAGGAAACGAGCGGTTGTCTGGTCATCGCGAAAAACGATCAGACGCATCGAGATCTCGCGAAACAATTCGCTGCGCGGACCATGCGAAAAATCTACCTCGCGATCGTCGCCGGGGTGCCAGGAAAAAAAGCGGGCGTGATCGACGCCGCCATTGGTCGACACCCGGTGCATCGGCAAAAAATGAGCATCGCGCGCGCCCGCGGCCGTTCCGCGCGCACAGAATATCGCGTTCTCCGATCAGCAGAGCGGATGAGCCTCGTCGAATGCATTCTGCACAGCGGGCGCACCCACCAGATCCGTGTGCATCTGCATCACCTCGGTCATCCCGTGCTAGGGGACAAAATGTACGGCCCGAAAGCGGCGCCGACTCTCGCGCGGCAAATGTTGCATGCCTGGAAACTAGGTTTCGAACATCCGCGCACTCACGCGCGAGTCGATTTCGAAGCGCCGCTCCCGCGCGACATGGTCGATGTCATCGGAGAAATCTAGACGCGCGGAAATCCTCTACGATGCAACAACTTCAGCGGGCGGTGCGGAGTTCCTCTTTCGCCAGGCGATCATCGCCAGAGCCGTCAGCGGAGGAATGACGATAATCGCTCGCTGCCACGGCTCCGTGTGCCACGGGAGCGCGAACAAGCGCTCGTTCCAGAACAGGAAATAAACGAACAGTGTGATCGAAAGGACCTGCCATGCGACTGCCCGACGCCACGCCGCCAGCGGCAGAATCCACGTGCAATACCATGGATGCAGCACGGGGCTGAGAATCAAAACGGCGCCGAGCACCCAGAGCATTCCGCGTCGCCAGTTCCGAATAAAAACGAGGGAAACCACGACGACGCAGCCGATCAATACCACGTTGTAGTGGTAATTTTTCTGGCGCGGATTCGGCCAAACGGTTTCCTCGATCAGCCACCAGAACAGATCGTTCAGTCGCGTGACGTAGGCGAAGCGGCGGAGCGAATCGAAAATCGGCACCCGCGGAAATCCGTAAAACAGCGCGAGCGAAGCTGGCAGCACGACGCTCACAATCAACGCGAAGGCGCGCCGGCCTAACGAGAACAAACCGAGCAGAAGCAAGAACACCGGAACGAGCTTGACCGAAATGGCCGCGCCAAAGCAGAGGGCCGCGGCGATTGCCCATCTCCAGCGCTCTGGCGGCGTCAAAGCGGTCTCATGTTTCTGCAAAAACAGGATTCCCCCCATCATCGGGAGCAGCATTAGGCTGTCGAAATGCGCAGCGCCGGCGAAGCTGTAAACCACCAGCGGATTCCACGCGTACCAGGCCGCATCCGCGAAGCGCCGGTTTCCTCCTATCAATTTGAGCAGCACCGCCGCAGTGGCGAGATCTGCCGCCGCGAACAGGATTTTATAGAGCCACGTCGAGTCCGAGATGCGGCTCAGCGCGTTGAAAATCAACTCGGCGCCTGGGGGATAAATGGCCGCGAAATCCAGGTGATTAATTTTCGGCCAATCTGCGAACGAAGCGCGCAGCGGCTCCAACCGGTCGTCATTCGGCGCTACGATGTACGGATTAAAGCCGGCGTGCTGAATCCTGCCCTCCCATTGGTAGCGCCAAATGTCGTCGCCCGGCGGGAGCGGCAGCGCAACAAGCCGTAAGGTTATCGCTACGCCCCAGAAAATGATCGCCTGCCGCCGCGGCGAAAGCGGGATCGGAAACTGCGACGCTCCGACGAAGAACGCGATGCCGGCAAGCAACGCGCACCCGACAAATTTTGCCGGCATCTGTTCGAGCGTCCAATCGTCGTAACGATGCAACGCCGCGCACAGCGCGATCTCGGCGACGACGGCGAGGACGAAGCGAATCACGCCACTTTCCGGGCGTTACCGGCGATTCGGTGCAGACCCGCCCGATGCGCCGCGAGGTCGACCAGCTCGGCGACGCGCGCTTTCAGCCGGCGTGCCCGCGCGTAAAGAATGCCGACGAACGCGAGGTACGGAATCACCGTCCAGAAGGTCAAACCAGGTGCGACGAGTTGGCGATAAATGAGCAAGCTGATCAGAACGAGATTGATCAGCACCGTTGTAGTGACAAGCCGGTAACGAAGCGCCGCGCGGGTGAGACACTTGGAGCCGCCGTGATATTCGCTCACCGTCTGCAACACGATGCTCCACCAGAAGTTGCCGTAGATCTGCAGGTCCCATTCGTTCCACCCGGTGTCGCGCGAATACCGCCAGCCCTCCTCTTCGAGCAGCGCAAAGATAGCGGTGAGCAAATGATGGCGGTCCCGGCCGTCGTCGCTCCAGTAGGCGCGCCGTCGCAGGCTGCCGGCTGCGGCCGTTCCTTCCGGCAGTTGCTCGTGTGTCGCGATGACGACGCGCGGGGTGCGCTTGAAATGAAGCCAGGTGAAGTAGCGCGACCAGCCGCGCACGAGCGGCTGCGCGAAAGCCAGAAAGGTCACAAGCAGGCGCGCCGCGATCGTATCGAATCGCGGCTCGATGCGCGCACGGAGCATGTACGAAATAGCGACGCAGAGACTGCCGCCGAACATCAGGTAAGGGACAATCCGAAGCGCGGGCAGGAAGATTCCCAAGCCGAAAAGAAAGACCGTGAGCGCCAGCCATTCGATGCTGCTGAGGTAAGCGGCGATCTCCGATTGCGGGGTTGGGTAGATTGATTGGAAAAGGCCTTCGCCGAAAACACCGTGGTAAATGATTGGTCGGTTGATGAACCAACTGAAGCGCGGCGTCCCGTAGATCTGGCCGCGCCATTTCGCGGTCCCGGTTGGTCCGAAGAAAATCAGATGTTTGAAACGCAGCATTGATTCCGCTTCGCCGTAGCCTTCCTGCTGCTTTCGAAAGGCACGCAGCGTAAACCGCCGGTGATGCCACACGACGGCGGTCGGGCTGAAGGCGATCGCGTGGCCGGACTGCTGAATACGCCAGCAGAAATCGACGTCGTCGCCCGCCTTGTGATACTCGGGGTCGAAACCGCCCACGTTCTCGAAAGCCCACCGGTACCAGGCCATATTACAGCCCGGAATATGCTCCGCGACCGTATCGGTCAGCAGCACATGACTCGGACCTCCCGGGGCCGCCGCGACGCACGCCTGCACCCAGTTCTGCGCCGGCGGCGAGACATTCGGCCCGCCGACGCCCGCGTAGTCGCCGCTCAGCAGCGTGTGGACGAGGTAGTAAAGCCACTGTGGATCGGCCATGCAGTCCGAATCGGTGTAGGCAAAAATGTCACCGCTCGCGATCGCGGCGCCGTGATTCCGCGCATGGCTCAGCCCGTGATTCGTCTGATAAACGTAACGAACATTCGGGTAACGCGAGGCGATCTCACGCGTGTCGTCTGCCGACCCATCGTCGATCAGAATGATCTCATAATCGGGATAATCGATTTGGCCTAACGAGTCCAGGCAGGCGGCCAGTGTCTTTCCACCGTTGTAGGAACAGACAATCACCGAAATTGGCGGCGTGCGCGGCAGAGCGCGGTGCGGCAGAGCGGCGTCGTCCTGACCGAGTTTGTCATGCAAGGTGAAGAATGCCTTCTTCGGCTCGCGTTCACGCGTGACGACACCAAAGGCCCAATCGTTGATCTCCTCGCCGCCGGTGTACCACTCGTCGGTCCATGAGAAGAAGATCGTGCCGGCGAGGCCGCAATTGACCACGCTCTCGATGTGCCAACCGAGCATCGTCGCCTGCTCCTCTTCGCCGTGTCGGATCGTGTCCATGCCGAACTCGCCAAGGATGAGCGGCCGATCTTCCGATAAATTTTGCAGGCGCAGGAGGTAGCGCTCGAAGTCCCGCTGATCGTGCAGGTAAACGTTAAAGCACGAGAAATCGCTGTTCTGCGGCAGCAGGAATTCGGTCGGAGGATAGCTCGCGTAGGAGAAAAGAACGCTCGGGTCAGCCGCGCGGCCGACCCGGATAAGATGCTCGAGAAATTCCGTCACGCGCCGAACGCCGAGCCAGCGAACCATGGTCGGTGAAATTTCGTTGCCGACGAGATAACCGAAAATCGCCGGGTGGCCGGCGTGGGTCGTAACTCCCGCCCGCACGGAGTCCGTGATCGCGCGTCGTGACTTTTTCTCGGACAAGAACTCGACGTGCTTCGCCCACGGCAACGTAATCAAGACGCGGACGCCGGCCGTCGCGCAGAGATCAAGAAACCAGCGCGGTGGGACGTGGTAAATGCGGACGACATTGATTCCAATCCCGCGCATCTGCGTGAGATCTCGCGCGGCTTGTTCGGAACGCCCGAGAAAATGCCCCTCGGCGTCCGGATGAAAAGGCCCGTAGGTGACGCCCTTGACGAAAAACTTCCGGTCGCCTTCGAAGAAGAATTTCGCGACAGCGCGGAGAGCGCCAGGCGGAGGGGAACTCACAGCCGGAGTTCCTAGTCGAAGCGCCTAGGCGACGCAAAGGTTTTGCGCGCCCGCGTCGTCGCCCCTTACAGCTTCGGCTCGACGAGCTGGCGAAGCTTGATCATGCCGCGCCGAATGCGCGCTTTTACGGTGCCGAGCGGTTCGCCGAGACGTTCTGCCACTTCGTGTTGCGTAAGGCCGCTGAAAAATGCGAGCTCGATTGCGTTGCGCTGATCGGGCGAAAGCTGGATCACGGCGCTGCGGACAATTTGCTGCGCGTCACGCCTGACCGCGGCGTCGGATAGATCGCGCTGGCAGGCGCGCTCCCAAACGGCGTTTTCGCTCGCGACTTCATCCTGCAAGCGCGCCCTGCGCTGCACGCGCCGCAGCCGATCGATCGCCTTGTTGCGCGTCAACGTCATCGCCCACGTGAGAGGTTTCGCCCGTCCGGCATCGTAAAGCGCGGCTTTCTCCCAGATTTGCACGAAGGCTTCCTGGACGATTTCCTCCGCGTCTTTCGCATTATTTAAAACGCGATACGCCGTGGAAAAGAGAACGCCGGAGAAGCGTTCATAGAGCTGGCGCAGGCTTTCGCCGTCCCCCTTTGCGGTCTGCAGGAGTAAGTCGACATCGGTTATTTCGGCGATCATCATAGACATATAATAGACAAACTATAGACATACAAGCCGAGAATATTTCTTCGTCCGGCTGTTTGGAGAAGGCCGTGCGCTTACCCCGTTGCCGCTAGCGCGTTGCGCACGACCGCCCCGGTCTGCGCGATAGCGTCCGAAGTATGCGCGGTCGAAATGAAGCCCGTCTCAAACTGGGATGGCGCGAAATAAATCCCCTGATCGAGACAGGCGCGGAAGAATCGCGCGAACTGTTCGCGGTCGCTCTGCTGCGCGCTGCGCAAATCCGTTACCGCGCCGGACGAGAAGAAGAGACAGAACATCGAACCGATTCGGTGAAACGAAAATGGCAGCTGAAGCTCGCGTAGCGTTTCGCGGGTCGCGGTTTCGAGTTGCGCTCCCCGCGCTTCGAGAACGGACCAACCGTCGATTTTTTCCAATTCTCGCAAC
>JALYZW010000024.1 GCA_030945725.1 Verrucomicrobiota bacterium
CAACGATGTCTGCTTCGGCCGGAAAGCGCCGCGCGAGTTCGCGTCCCATCTCGGTCCGGACCTTCGCGACGTTGACACCGCCGATGATGCTGTCGGGTCGCGCGAAGTAGACGTACTCAAACATACAAAACGCCGGCGACTCGTCGCGAAAAGGCCATTCCGAACGGATGTCTTCCTCGCTGATGATCAGCACTTCGCCAGGTTCGATTTCGCGAATGAACTCCGCGTGAATCAGATCGAAGGCGCATGTTTCCGACGCGACGACGTACGCGCCATCAAGCTTGCCGAGGACTAGCGGACGGAACCCGAACGGATCGCGCACCGCGATGATTTCGCGTTCGCTCATCAGGACGAGCGAGAACGCGCCTTCGAGGCGGCGCAAGACGCTCAGAGCGCTGCAGCCATTCTGTTGCGGCTGCGCGAGCAGATGAGGGATGATTTCGCTGTCGGCCGTGGTTTGGAAAATCGATCCCTTGCGTTCTAGCTCATCACGAAGCACGGCCGCATTGATCAGATTGCCGTTGTGCGCGACGGCGATTTGTCCGCGAAAACAATCGACGACGAAGGGCTGCGCGTTTTTCAACGTGCTCGATCCAGTCGTCGAATAGCGGGTGTGGCCGACCGCGCGTGTGCCTTTCAGCCGCTCTAGTTCGTCCGCGCCTAACACCTGCGAGACGAGCCCCATGTCGCGATGAATCTGGAAGGTCTCGCCATTGTCCGCCGTCGTCACGATCCCCGCGCTTTCCTGTCCCCGGTGTTGGAGCGCGAACAGTCCGTAATAGGTGAGCACGGCCGCGTTGGGATGACCGAACACGGCGAAGATGCCGCACTCGTGCTGCGGATGTGGGGAGACTTCCGCGGCGTTCTGCGTGGAGGTATCGAACGACATCTGGCCGTACCTTCCACCAATCAAAGGCGCGTTCAATGACTGCTTCGCGTTTCGATTTTCTACAGGCGCTATCATCCCGAGCGAAGTCGAGGGACCCCGTGGCCGCACCGACGATACTGCCCCGGGGTCTCTCGACTTCACTTCGTTCCGCTCGGGATGACGGCGTTGGTGTTGCTCAGTCAGGCTCAATCCAGCGCGCGTTCAATCGCGTAAAACCAGCCGTCATAGAGATTCGCAATCGTCCAACGCAGATCGGCACCGTCCATCTTAATGTACAGCTCATCTCCGCCCACCGTTCCGAGCGCGATCGCCGGAATATTCGTGCTCTCTAGTGTCGTTAAAACATTCGGCGCATCGTGCGGACGCACACTGATCACGATGCGTGACGGAGATTCGTTGAAAAGCGTTTGGTCGACGCGGGCGCCGCCACGGAGCGTGATCGTCGCGCCGAGCAGGCCGGCCGGATTGAAGCAGCATTCTGCGAGCGCAACGGCTACGCCTCCCTCGCTGCAATCATGCGCGCTGCGCACGATTCCGCGGCGGATAAGATCCAGAACCGCGCGTTGGACCGCGATCTCGCATGCGAAGTCCAGCCGCGGAGGAACCCCGGCTTTTTGTCCGTGACAGACTTTCAGGAACCGCGAAGCGCCGAGCTCCGCGCCAATTTCGCCGACCAGAATAATCACATCGCCGGCCGCTTTGAACCATTGGGTCGTGATGTCCGCCTCGCGCTCGATGAGCCCGACCATCGCGACGGTCGGCGTCGGATCGACCACGCCCGCCGGGCTTTCATTATAGAGAGAAACATTTCCGCCGATCACCGGCGTGCCGAACGCGCGGCAGGCCTCGGACAAGCCTTCGACGGCTTCCCGTAGCTGCCAGAAGTTCTCCGGCTTGTACGGATTTCCGAAGTTCAAATTGTCCGTCACGGCCAGCGGCTTCGCGCCGGAGCAGATGAGATTTCGGGCCGCTTCGGCGACCGCGTGCCGGCCCCCCTCGCGCGGATCGAGGCGACAAAAGAGCGAATTACAATCCGTCGTCGCGGCCAGAAACTTATTCGCCGCGCGCACATGAAACACCGCGGCATCGGATCCCGGCCTAACGACCGTCCCGGTTCGGACCATGTGGTCGTATTGGCGGTAAACCCAGTTCTTCGACGCTATCGTTGGGTCACGCATCAACTGACGGAGTGCGTCATGGGGGTCGACTTGCGGAAGACTCGTTAGGTTAACCGATGGGGCGGGCGGCGGTGCCGTCGCCTCCCGAGAATACAAAGGCGCTTCATCCGCGAGAGGTTTTGCAGGGATCTCTGCAGCGACGCGACCGTCGTCGAGCACGCGCATCATGCCGTCGTCCGTGACCCGGCCGATCTCGGCGCAGGGCACGCCCCATTTCTCGAAAACATCGCGCACCGTCCGTTCCTGCCCTTTCTTCGCGATGATCAACATCCGCTCCTGGGACTCGCTCAGCAGCGTCTCGTACGGACTCATGCCGGTCTCTCGTTTCGGGACCTTGGCGAGATCGATTTCCACTCCGGTGCCCCCGCGGCTGGCGGTCTCGCAAGTCGAGCACGTGAGGCCCGCTGCGCCCATATCTTGAATCCCGGCGACGGCGTCCGTGGCGAGCAATTCGAGGCAAGCTTCGAGCAGAAGTTTCTCCTTGAATGGATCACCGACCTGGACTGCCGGGCGATCTTCACGCGATTCTTCGGTCAGCTCGCGCGAGGCAAACGCGGCGCCGGCCAATCCGTCGCGGCCCGTTTCGGCTCCGACGTAAAACACAGGGTTGCCGATGCCGCTGGCCGCGCCGCGCGCGAGCTGCTCGTGTCGAAGAACACCGAGACAGAAAACGTTCACGAGCGGATTGCCCTCGAAGCTTTCGTCGAAATAAATTTCACCGCCGATCGTCGGAACGCCGATGCAATTTCCGTAATGCGCGATGCCGGAAACAACGCCGGTGAAAAGACGGCGGTTGGTCGCGCGCTGAAGATCGCTCGAAGTCCCGCCAGAATGTTTTGTGATTGGTCCGAAGCGCAGCGAGTTCAGCAAAAACTCCGGCCGCGCGCCCATCGTAAAAATGTCCCGAATGATCCCGCCGACGCCAGTGGCTGCGCCTTGAAATGGCTCGATCGCGCTCGGGTGGTTGTGCGACTCGATCTTGAACGCGATCGCCCACCCGTCCCCGATATCCACGACGCCAGCGTTCTCCTCGCCCGCTTTCACGAGGATGTTCGTTCCCGTGGTTGGAAATTTTTTTAACTCCTTCCGCGAATTTTTGTACGAACAATGCTCACTCCACATCACCGAGAAAATGCCGAGCTCGGTGAAGTTCGGATCGCGGCCGAGAATCTTCTGGATCCGCTCGAATTCGTCCGGGGTCAGGCCGTGTTTCGCCACCACGGCGGGAGTGATCGTCGGCTCGGTCAGCGGGGGCATTGGTGCTCGCACGTTAGCGGATGTGAATGGCCTCTCAATCGCAGAAATCGCTCACGGGTGGTGAATATTTTCCGGCGCCGACCGGTCGAAAAATATCAGGAACCGACGGCGCTCACGGTGCATCCGCAGCGCCGGGCGGCCACGAAGTTCAACCACAGAAAGACACACCAATATGAAAAACACTATTCTCGCACTTGGCTGCGCGCTGATCGCGCCGGTCGCGTTCGCACAAACCAGCACCAGCACAACCGAAACGACCGTCAGTAAACCGGTTAGCAGCTCCACGACGACGACGGAAAGCACGACGACAAAACCGGTCGCCGCCAGCACCTCGACGACGGAGACGAGCACGACGACGACTTCCACCGACGGGACCGTTTCGACGTTCGAGCCGGGGAAGACGATCGTTGTGCGCCGCGTGGGCGTGACGGATCCGATCAGCTACACGCTCGGAAAAACCGTCAACTACGTGAATCGCGCAGGACGGACGATCGAAGCATCGCTCATCCGACCGGGCGTTCCGGTGCACGTGTATTATGACAACAGCGGCGGCACACAGGTTGTGAGCCGGGTGGTTGTCGACCAGGATTAATCGAGAGCAATCTCGCAAAATAAGAGCCGCAGAGTTCCGCGTGAACTCTGCGGCTTTTTTTGTGTTACGTGCGCTGGTCGCACTGGCCATTCGCGATCACCATCCGTCATCCCGAGTCGCGGAGACGACGAGGGACCTCTCCGATTCAGGCGGCGCGTTCGCGTTGTGGGGCGGCAGCAATCACCTCGTCGCGTTGTTGCTGCCCTGCGACTCGCGCTCACCGTGGTGCTTATGTGAGGTCCTTCGCCGTCTACGCGGCTCAGGATGACGGCGGCGTGGGAAGCCCGTCGGCACATGCAGCGCCGGTTGCGTTTTTGCGGCGCCGAGCAGAACATTCCGCCATGCCTTTGGAGTTGAAGGAGATGATCGCGGCGCGCCTCGGCGAGAACTACGAGCTGCATCACCGGCATCTCAATCGCACGCTCGTCGCGGCGCAGCGCGTGATCGGTTTCGACAAAGTCTATGCGCGGGCAGAGGGCGCTTATCTGTATGACATGGATAACGAGGCGTACCTCGATTTCCTGAGCGGTTATTCGGTTTTCAACATCGGCCGGAATCATCCTGCCGTGAAAAAAGCGATCCGCGACGTTCTCGAACTGGATCTGCCAAACATGGTGCAGATGGATTGTTCGCTGCTCAGCGGATTGCTGGCGGAGGCATTAACAAAACGGACGCCGGCACATCTCGACGCGGTATTTTTCTGCAATTCCGGGACTGAAGCGATGGAAGGGGCGTTGAAGTTTGCGCGGGCTGCGACCGGCAAAAAGCGTGTGCTCTCGCTCGAGAGCGCTTTCCACGGACTGAGCATTGGGTCGCTCTCGCTGATGGGCTGCGACAGTTTCACGGAAGGTTTCGGCCCGCTCATGGAGCAATGGGACACGCGGATCGCACTGGACGATATCGCCGCGCTGGAGCGCGAACTCTCGAAGCGCGATGTCGCCGCGTTTGTCGTCGAGCCGGTGCAAGGGAAAGGCTGCAAATCGCCGAAAACTGATTTCTACAATCGCGCCCAGGAACTCTGCCGGAAATATGGCGCGCTTTTCATCTGCGACGAGATCCAGACGGGACTCGGGCGGACCGGGAAGATGTTTGGGTTCGAACACTGGAACCTGGAGCCCGATATTATCACGCTCGCGAAATCATTGAGCGGTGGCTTCGTGCCGTGTGGCGCTATTGTCGCGCGTCGCGAAATTTACCAGAAGACTTTTAGCCGGATGGATCGTTGCGTCGTCCACTCCACCACCTTCGGCCGGAATAATCTGGCGATGGCGTGCGGTCTCGCTGCGCTGGAGGTGCTCGACGACGAGAAGCTGGTCGAGAACTCGGCGCGGATGGGCATGCGCCTGATGGAGCGGATGGATGCGTTGCGCGCGAAACATTCCTTCATCAAGGAAGTGCGCGGCAAGGGGCTCATGATCGCGATCGAGTTCCACGAGCCGACCGAGTTCAAGCTAAAGATGGCGTGGAAGGTCCTGCACAAAGTCGACAAAGTTCTCTTCGCGCAAATGGTCGTCACGCAGCTGCTAAGCAAACATCGCATCCTCACGCAGGTGGCGGGACACGCGATGGACGTCGTGAAAATTCTGCCGCCCCTGATGATCGGGGAGAAGGAAGTCGACCGGTTCGTCGATGCCCTCGACGACGTGCTCGCCGAGTGTCGTAAATTTCCCGGTCCCATGTGGGAAATCGGGCAGAACTTCGTGCGTCACGCGGTCGGTTCGAAACGGCAGGCGCCGGAGCGACCGGTCGTTTCTGCTTAGGGTCGAGCGCGCTTTCTTTCGTCAGCCAAAGGCGCAACGCGGGGCCACCGCAGTCCTCGATTCAGCGCGGTTTGTTTGCACGGCCAAATGCCAACCCGCGCGCGAAGCCCTCGTAGAATCAACCACATTATGCCGCTCACTACCCAGCCACTTGCCGACAACCCAATTCTCGATCGCGTTCGCGAGACCCTCGCTGTGAACGTGCCGACCGCGGAGCGCGCGGGTTCGGTCGCCGCCGGCGCAGCGCTGATCGTTTACGGAGTGTCGAAGCGCTCCATCGGTGGCTTGGTCGCGGGGTTGCTCGGCGTGGCGCTCGTCCGGCGCGGCGCGATCGGTCATTGTGCCGTGTATGAAAAACTCGGGATCAACTCCGGGCCATTGAACGCCGAACGCGGCGTCCCGGGAAACAAAGGAATCAACGTCGAGAAATCAGTGACGATCGATCGTCCGGCTCAGGCGATTTACCGATTCTGGCGCAATCTGGAAAACCTCCCGCGCTTTTTCGAGCACGTGGAATCGGTCAGCGAAATAGACCACGAGCGTTCCCATTGGACCGTGCGCGGCCCGGCTGGCACTCACGTGAAATGGACGGCGCAGATCGTGACTGATCACGAAGGCGAGCTGATCTCATGGGAATCACTGCCGGGTGCTGATGTGCAGAACGCGGGGTCCGTGCGGTTCGAATCAATCGGCGATGGTTCTTCAACGAGGGTGAAAGTCGCGTTGCAATATCAGCCGCCGGCCGGTGTGATTGGTGCGACGATCGCGAAGCTCTTCGGCGAAGCGCCCGATCAGCAGCTGGACAAGGATCTCGGCCGGCTCAAGGAACTCGT
>JALYZW010000238.1 GCA_030945725.1 Verrucomicrobiota bacterium
GAACCGGATCGTGCACGCTGGCGGTCGATGACGTCGACGAGCTCAGCGCACATCTCCAGAGTCTCGGGATTGATGCCGGCGAGCGCACCTCCGATTCGCAGGTCCAGACGGTGATGATCACGGATCCGGATGGGAATCATCTCGCGTTTGCCGCGACGACTGACCCGACAATGGCGCGCTGACGCCGCGCAATTGAATCCGCATCAGCGACGGAAGCTCGGACGCGGGATGATCGGAGACGCCAATCCCGGGCAGTTGGCCGAGGGTTAAGTTTCGGAATGCCGTGCTGAGCCAATCTGGGATTGGCTGAGCGACAAAGATCCCGCGCGCGTGCAGCGGGTCACGGCGAAGGTTTGGGCGATGGAAAAGATGGACATGGCGGAGCTGGAACGCGCGGTGGCGGGAGAAAGTTGAATTTGGACGGCAGGAAACCAGAAAGGGAATCAGGGAAAGACGACCACCAAGCCAAAAACCTCTTCCTGCTTTTCAACGTCCTGATTCACCGACGCTCCCCCTCTTGCTTGTGAATCTGCGCTGACGGGCTTCCAGGCAGGAGCCGTACATCGTCCAGACCAGAAATGCCGGACGGCTATTCGCCGCCCGGCACTCTTCTGGTGTGCTTTTGCGTTTTAGTTGCTGTGCGTCGGTGTCGCGTCGAAGGCAGTCCGGACACCAGTCGCCGGATTGAAGGCGCGGCCAGTGATCTCGCCCTGGTCATTGATGTCCTTGCCTTGTTCGAGGCGGGGGATGTAGCCGGGCTGCTTCTGATCGTTCAGGTCGCGCATTACGCCGTCTTCCCAGACAAAGGCGCGGCAGTCGGCGAAATCTGCATCACACGAGAGGCCCACCACCTGGCGGCGCTCATTGATGCCGTAGGCTTCGCTGTGCACATGGCACGGCAACGCACCGAGCGGGCGAATGCCGTCCGCTTTAGTCCAGATGAAGGCGTGAAGGTAATCGCCTTCGGGGAACGTGGGGTCACCGGCGAAGCCCACCACGTCGCCGCGCTCGTTGATCGCGGTCGGCGTGTTCCACCAGGGCGCGCCGAGATTGCCGAGATCGGTGACGCCGCCTTTGTTATCCCAGAGCACGGCGTGTTTCGCGGTGTGTCTTCCCACCGCCTGATCGCAAATGCCCGAGATGCCGACTACCGCGCTCGAGTTATTGATCGCGGTCGCAGCGCCGGAGGTATCGCCGGCGAACAATGGCAGCTCTGACACCTGGTCGTTATGCCTGGTATCCCAGGTCACAGGGCGGAACTGTAGCTGTTGCGGCGGCACGCAGCTCGCATCGCGGCAGGCGTTCTCCGCCCAGCCGACGGCTAACCCGCGGTTGTTGGCCCCGGTAGCGAAGCCGTTATTGCCGCCGAGCGTCGGGAGGCCGCGCATGTGTCCGTTTTCCCATGCGAAGCCGAGCGTGGTATTGCCGACCGTGAACGGGCCGCTGTAGAACGCGGCGCTGCTCCAGGCTTCGCCGAGCGGGTCGGGCGTGGCGGTCTGCGCGATGCCGACCATGAGACCGTTATTGTTCTTCACGTTCCAAGCGACGGTGCTGTTCGCGCCGCCGAGTGTTCCGAGATCAGTAGCAATGCCATCGCGCCACAACACGGCGTGACGAGTCTGGTTGCCAGCCAGCTTGGAGTAGCCGCCGATCCAATCGCGGTTGTTAATGCTATTGCCTCGGCTGTTATTGCCGCCGAGCGATGGCAGGTCACTGACCTGGTAGTTGTCGAAGCGCGGCCCCGCCGCGAGCGCGTAGGCGGCGCCACCGAGTGCGACCGCGATCACGATGGCGAATACGATCCACGAACGGTAACCGTCGTCCGCGGCGTAGTGGGTTATGTTTGATGAGGGTGAGTCAGCGATGGATTTTTGTGGTGTCATGACTAAGACGCTAGGCCTCCGCGTCTCAAGCCAACAAGACCCACTCCTCACCGCTGCCCTATTCCACTTTGTTCTTCAATGCGGCTGCTAACTTCGCCAATCCTTCTCGTATCTGCGCCTTCGACCAGGCCGCAAAGCCGAAGGTAAGCGCCGGATGTACCTCCGCGTTGATGAAGCAGGAGGACAAAGGCGACGGACGGATACCTATCTCCCGGCACGCTTCGGTGATGAGCGGCAGATCACCCTTCCGCCGGAGCGAGGCGACGAAATGCAGCCCCGCTTCCGGAATTTGCAGACGGAAATACTTACCTAACGAGTGGTTGAATTGCGTGATGAAGAACTCACGCCGATCCGCGTAGAGCTTCCGCATCCTCCTGATATGACTCAGGAAGTAACCTTCGGAGATGAAGCGCGCGAGCGTGGCCTGATCGATCGGTGAGGAGTGTTGGTCGATCACCGCGCGGATTTTAATGATGGAATCGACGAGCTGCACGGGCGCGAGCAGGAAGCCGATGCGGAGCGACGGGAAAAGGATCTTGCTCATCGTCCCGGCGTAAATCACGCGACCGGCATCATCCATTCCCTGCAAGCAAGGCAGCGGCGGCCCCGTAAAGCGGAACTCGGAGTTGTGGTCGTCTTCGAAGATGTAGGCGTCGTGCTTATGCGCGAAGTCGATCAGCTCTCGGCGGCGTGCCAGACTCATGGTCATGCCGAGGGGGAACTGATGGGACGGTGTGACGTAGATGATTTTCGGTAGTCGCTCGCGCGGGACCTTCCCGAGGACAAGACCTTCGCGGTCGACCGGCCGCGGCACGACCTTCGCGCCGGCAAAAACAAAGGCGCGGCGCGCCTGGTAGAACCCGGGTTCCTCGATCCAAGCGGCATCTCCTGGATTCACCAGCGCCATCGCGGCGATCGTCATCGCTTGCTGCGTGCCCGCGGTGACGACGATTTGATCCGGATGGCAGCGCGCGCCGCGGAAGTCGCAAAGGTAGGCGGCGATCGCCGTGCGCAGATCCGCGTCGCCGCGGCTGGAGGCATACTGAAGGAGGTGCGCGCCTTTTTTCGCGAGGACCTGCGCGCGCAAACGCTCCCAGGTCTCGATCGGAAATTCGTCGAGCGCCGCGAGCGCGGGCACGAAAGAAACACCGGGTTTCCCGGCGATGCCGAGATCGAATTCGTGTCCCGTCCGGTAATCGGGCAAATTTTTGGCCCGATCGGCGAGGCGCGCGGTGCGTCGCTGCTGCGGCTCGCCAGCCGCTTTATCCGAGCTGAGGAACGTCTCCGATAGCTTATCTGCGACAAAGGTGCCGGAACCGGTCTTCGCTTCGATGTAACCCTCTGCCAGCAGCTTTTCGAACGCGACCTTGACGGTGAGCCGCGCAATTCCAAGCTCTGCGGCTAGCGCGCGCGAAGACGGAAGCCGGGCCGAGTTGTGGCTGAACCTGCCGGAGACCAGCTCGTCACGGATTTGCCGATAGAGCTGTTGATGGAGCGGCTCCTTCGCGCCGCGGTCGAGGCGGAGCATCTCGAATGCGATGATCGAGCGCCGTCGGCGCTTGCCATTCAACTTCGCGGTCGAGCGATCATTTCCGCGCAAAAGTAGATCAGGCGATTTGCGCAAAGTGGGCTGTATCGCTTCGGCCGCAGAGCGGTGTCTATTACGGCATGAACGCGACGCAGACAAAGGATTCACTGAGGGAAGTGGCATCGAAATCCATGATGCAGACGCCGTGCAGCGATTACAAGGAGACGAAAGGACTGATCTACTTCGCGCGCATGCTCGACAAGATCAGGCTGCGCGCCGCAGGACGGTTGCCGGACGACTACTTCACCGGGGTCGACGAAGACCCGACGCTCTTTGATGCGCGCTGCACGAGGTTCCTCGGCGTTGACTACAACGAGCTCAAGGAGCGAACGCTACAAGCCGCGTCAGACGAAGAGGTGCTCGAGTGGTGCTTCGAGCAAGGTCGCAAACCAAGCGAAGAGGAGATCGAGATCTGGAATGCGTTCATCGCGAAGCGCGGCTGGCGGGATGCCGCCGGCGCGGATCTACAAGCTGCGAAGGAGCGCGCAGGCTGGGGGAACCGCGATGACATCCAGGCGTGGGTAGACCTGCACGACGCTGAGGAAGGGCGCAAGCCGCTGCGTTAGCCGAAGGGAGCCGTGCTGACCGAGCACATCGGGGCCGATCTTGCGAATGGTGAAGCGGGTCACTAGCTTGGTTTCGCAAATGTAAAACCTCGACCTGGCTCAGGTCGAACGAGCCGCCAGCGCGGAAGGCAAGGCCGATCAGTAATCATTCCGGGCTCAACGCGACGGAGAGTTCGGAAGCACCGCCCGCCGAATCGGTCGGCCGAGTTCATCACGGGAAGGCTCGCGCGGTTCCCGATAGCCCATTACTTTTTCGGCCGGTCGACGCTTAACACTTTCGCGTTGATTGCATCCGGGCTGGCCTCGAGCAGGACCGTCATCGCGCCCTCGACGAGAGGGACGCGTTTTTGTTTGAGGGAGACGATGATGTTTTCCATCACGACATTTTTGTCCGTGGAATTGTCGATCAACCAGGCGACTTCGCCGCCAGCTTTGAGCTTCGCATCGATCTCGGCAGCGGCATCGGCTGCGACGGCGGCAGCCGGTGCGATGCCGGGCAACACGACGATGGCAAGGGCGCGCCAAAGAGCAGTGTGCATCGCGCGAGAGTTCGCGGAAGCAGCGTCGAAGACAAGCACCGGTACTCCCGTCGCGGTTCGCAAACGACGCGCTCGACTCCAGCTGTTCGTAGAGGGCGCGAGGCGGCTGCAGGTCCCGAATTCGCCCAAGAACTTTCGGGGGAACGAGCGACCATTACTTGTCTGCGCCTTCGAGCCTGCGACGATGCTGGCATGAAGATGAGCCCGACGGTGATCGCGTTGACGTGTGTTGGTTTGGTTCGAGTCGTGGCAGCGGATCCCGCCGCGCCCAGTAAAGCGATCGGCGTCAACCTCAGTTATCGCGACACGGCGGTGAAGCCCGGCGATGATTTCGAGGAATACGCGAACGGCGGCTGGCGCAAGACCGCGGAGATTCCGGCTGATCGCGCCAATACAGGGGTTGGTTTCGAGGTATTTCAGCGCGCCGAGCAGCGGAATGCTGATCTCGTCAAGGAAGCGAGCTCGGGAGACCCGAAAGCCGGAACTCCGCAGCGCTTGATTGCCGATTACTACGGCGCCTTCATGGACACGGCGGCGATCGACAAGCGCGGACTCGAGCCATTGAAGCAGCGGCTCAGCGAGATCGAAAAGATCGCGTCAAAAACCGATCTCGCGCGCGTCCTCGGGCAACGACTGCGCGCCGATGTCGATCCGATCAACGCCACCGCGATGTGGACCGAAAATCTCTTCGGCCTTTTCGTCACGCAGGCTTTCAGTGATCCCGCACACACCGTTCCATATCTGCTCCAGGGCGGACTCGGCATTCCCGACCGCGACTACTATGTCTCCGAGAAACCGGAGATGGCGAAGATCCGCGCCGCTTATCAGACATATGTCTGCGATCTCCTGAAGCTCGCGGGGCTGAGCGACCCAACCGCGCGCGCGGAACGGATCATGGCGCTCGAGACGAAGATGGCCGGGTTTCACGCCGACCGTGTCACCAGCGAAGATGTGCACAAGGCGAACAATCCCGCGACGCCGGCTGAGTTGGCCGCTAACGCGCCGGGGCTCGATTGGAAGACGTATCTGCAAGCCGCGGGTCTCGATCAGCAGTCGACGTTCATGGTCTGGCAACCCGACGCGATCAAAGGCGAATCCGCGCTCGTCGGCAGCGAGCCGCTCGAGACTTGGAAAGACTGGCTCACGTTCCACACCGTGAATCAGAGCGCCGCGTTTCTCCCGCAGGCCTACGCCGATCTGCGTTTCGGATTTTACGGCAAGACGCTTCAGGGCACGCCGCAACAGCTCGATCGCTGGAAGCGCGGGATCGCGAACGTGAACGCCGATCTCGGAGACGCGGTCGGCAAAATCTACGTCGCGAAATATTTCCCGCCGTCATCGAAAGCCGGCGTGCAGGCGATCGTCGCGAATCTGCTCAAAGCGTTCGATCAGCGCATCGATGGCCTCAGCTGGATGGCGCCGGTCACAAAAACCGAAGCTAAAGCGAAGCTGAAAACGTTGCAGGTCGGTGTCGGTTATCCGGAGACGTGGCGTGATTACGCCGGGCTCGAAATTCGCCGCGACGATCCGGCCGGGAACGCGTTCCGTGCTCGCGAATGGGAATACAAACATCAACTCGGGAAGCTGAGCCACCCGGTCGATCGCGGCGAATGGTGGATGACGCCGCAAACGGTCAACGCGGTGAATCTCCCGCTGCAAAACGCGCTGAACTTTCCCGCTGCGATTCTCGAAGCACCGTACTTCGATCCGAAAGCGGACGCGGCCGCGAACTACGGCTCCATCGGGGCGATCATCGGTCACGAGATCAGCCACACCTTCGACAATCTCGGCTCGGAGTTTAACTCCACCGGCAAACTGGAAAACTGGTGGACGCCGGAAGATCTCGCGCATTTCAAAGAAGCAAGTAAACGCCTCGTCGAGGAATTCAGCGCGTACGAGCCGCTGCCCGGATTGCACATTAACGGCGAGCAAACGCTGGGCGAAAACATCGCGGACGTCGCCGGCCTCGCTGCCGCCTACGACGCCTACAAGCTCTCGTTAGGCGGGCAGCCGTTGCCGGTCGTCGACGGGCTTACTGGCGACCAGCGATTCTTCCTCGCGTTCGCGCAATCGTGGCGGCAGAAGATGCGCGACGAAGCCTTGCGCCAGCAGATCGTCACGAACGAACACGCGCCGGCTCGCGAGCGCGCTCAGACCGTGCGTAACCTCGATCCCTGGTACGAAGCCTACGGAGCGAAGCCGGGCGAAAAGCTCTACCTCGCCCCGGAAGATCGCGTCCGAATCTGGTAACGTTTGCGCTGCTCGCGGCGAGTTTTCAGGCGGCCATAATGCTCTCGTATTTTTCCGCTAACGCGCGATATTGAAGAGATGTCTCGCGCCTGCATTTCGATCGTCGCCGCGACCGTCGTTGCGTCCTTCGCTATGACCCTCTTCGCGGAAACGCTGCCTCCGGGCACGAGTGGAATAGAAGGCACCGTCCTCGTGTCGCCGATCCGCCCCGGACCGCTCAGGAAAGATGATGAGAGGCCGAATGTCGCGCCGGCGCCTAATGTGCAATTCGTCGTTAAGGCGGGCGATGCCACGGTGAAGACATTCACGACGGACGGCGAGGGGCGGTTCCAAATTGCATTGCCACCTGGCCATTACACGATCGTCAGAGAGGGCGCAGGGCGCGTTGGCCGCTGGCTCTGGGAGGCTGATGTCGTCGCCGGCCAGATGACGAACGTGAAGTGGACCGCGGACAGCGGGCCGGCGTCGGCAATGCACCGTGCGTTAATGGCCAGGCCTCTCCGGCCCGCGACTGCGTGCCCG
>JALYZW010000243.1 GCA_030945725.1 Verrucomicrobiota bacterium
CTGCTGATTCACGATCGCAAACAAATCACGCGCACCCGTCTGCGGCGCTCGTTCGCCCAGGTGCCGCGTCAGCATGAATCCGGCGCCGCAGACGAGCAGGAATAAGAACACCACCGCGGCCTTCGCAAATCGTGACATCACGTTCATCGCAGCCTAGCACCAGCGTCAACTGCCGCCGCCGAGCCGTCGCAGGTAGGCGTAGGAATAAATGCCGGTGCGGTGCCCATCGGCCCAGCGCGGCAGGAGAGCGTAGCCGCCGACGAAATCCCAGCCGAGCAGTTCGAAACTTGCAGGCGTGTAGGTGACCTCCGGTCGCACCAGATTGCCGAGCACGTCAGGTTCGCCGCCACAACTGGCACACGGACACGCGCGCCGCAGCATCTCGATTTTGAGGAACGATTCCGTTCCGTCCTTCCATTTGATCGCCAGCTCGCTGCCGATCAGGTGCAAATCCAGCAATTCTAATGGCATCGCGCAGTCTACCGCGCTGGACCACCGGTGCATCCCGCCGGTGCGGCGCTTGAAAGGGTGCCGCACTTTTGCTTCCCGCGCCGCGCACACGGCGTCGCTACGTGGATTCGATCCACTCGGCACGCGGCGGTTTTGGTCGCTTGCCAAAAATCGCGGTGCCCACTCGCACCAACGTCGCCCCCTCTTCGATCGCGATCGCAAAATCATCGCTCATTCCCATCGAGAGTTCAGACAGCTTCGCCGCGTACTCCCGCTCGACCGAATCCCGCAACTCGCGAAGCGACACGAAATATTTCCGCGAAGGTTCGGGCTCCACGGCGAAGGGGGGAATCGTCATGAGCCCTTCGATCGAAATCCGCGGCAACGCGAGCAGCCTCTCCATCTCGCGGCGTAAAACATCCGGCGCGAACCCATGCTTACTCCCCTCACCTGACACGTTGACCTCGAGCAGCACGCGGGGACGTGCGCCAGTTTCGTCCGCAATTCGATTCACCTCCTCGGCGAGCGCGAGCGAATCGATACTGTGGATCATTTCGAACAACGGAAGCGCGTGCCGGATTTTGTTCTTCTGCAGATGACCAATGAAATGCCAGCGCGCGGCCGATGGCAGCAACGGAATTTTCGCGCGCGCTTCCTGGACTTTGCTTTCGCCGAATAATTCCTGGCCGGCGTCGAAGGCGAGCCGAACGTGATCGGTCGCGTGTGTCTTCGAGACTGCGATCAGCTCGATGTGGTCCGCGCTCCGGCCAGACTTCGCTGCCGCGACGGCTACCTCCGCGCGAATCCGCTCCAAGTTTGCCGCGACATCATCCACCCAGCAACTTCGGAAGGCGACGATCCGCTTCAACAAGTTACTCCGCAGACTGCACGCCGTTCGGCCGCACTTTCGATTGCCCGTTTACCGCAACCCGGATACACCTTCGCTCCATGCGTGCGGGTTTGTTTCGCTTCGGCCCCGTGCGGTTATCGCCCCGATTTTCTTGACGGCGTGCGCGGGCCACGCTTCGCCCGAGCGTCAGATAGCGAAGCGAGCAAACGAGAATGCCGCACGCGCCGCGGTCTCCGGACTTTGTTCGAACCCAAGGCGCAGCGGCGGCGCGTGTCATCGTCGCGCACGAGCACGAGCACGGTGCTTGGCGGACGGCCGATTACCGCGTCTACTAAACGCCAAAGATGCGTCAATTCGTGCGAAAGCATCGTTCCGCCGCGACGTCTTAGCCTGACTGCTTTGCCTCGCCGGATCCCCGCCTCACCTTTGCAGAACCTGAAAACGGCCGCCGCGATATTTTCCCTCGCCATGTGTTGGTCCCTCGCTGAAGCAGCGGGGCGCGGGTCGCCTGCCGAAGTGATCTACACGTCCGAATGCTCGTGCGACAACGACCACGGCGTAGCGCGCTGGCGCGCCAAAACCGATAACGCCGAGCCGCGGCGCAATGCGGCCGAGCTCCGCGCGGTCACCCCGTCCGACATTTTTTCGTGGGTTGGACCCGGCATCATTCCCAAAGGCGGCCGACGGACCGGCAATGAATTGTACTTCTACGCGCTCACCGGCCGCGTGATCGCGGTGCAGGCGGAGAATGACGGCGATGTGCACATGGTGCTCGTGAACGCGAACGATGAGCAATCAGGAAAAGTGATCGCGGAGATTCCGCTCGGCGCGCGCTGGTGTGCGCCGCGCACGATGGCGTTTTCGTGGACGAACGCGGTGTTTCCATTCACCGCCAACTTCAGATTCAACCCGTTCCACCTCGTGCAGAAACATGTCATCACCGTGATCGGGAAGGCGTTTTACGACACCGATCATTCTGGCCAGGACACGCGCGTGAACCGGCGTCCGCGCGACAAAGACAAAGCGGTCTGGGAGATTCACCCGGTCATGAGCATGCAGGTGGTCGATCCGGTTTCCGGCGCCGCGCCGGAGTTTTCGCCGACGACGTCAGCGCCCGTCGTCCCGACTCCTGCGAGCACGAACGTTGCCGACGTTGTCACAATCACCCGGCCCGTCACGATTAAAATTCCCTACGGAAGCACCACCATTCCGGCGGGTGCGAAACTGCCGGTCGTTTCGCGCGACGCGACTACCGTGCGCGTCCGCTATCTCGGCGAGATCCAGGCGATCCCGATCGCGGCGACCGATCTACAATGAGGCGGTCGCCGGCGCGTGCGCCGACTGTTTGTAAAGCTCGAGCGCCTTCGGCATCAGCGCTTCCAGCTGCTGGATGCGCGTGCCGTGTGACGGATG
>JALYZW010000245.1 GCA_030945725.1 Verrucomicrobiota bacterium
CCCATCAATGGCGCGAACGTTGCAGCCTTCTTTTCTGTCCCTTCGAAAGACTTGATTGCCTCGTCAAATCGCCTGCGGCAAATCAGCGAATACGTCCGCTGGAAAAACGCTTCGGTGTGTGGCGTGATTTGATGTCCGCGCAAGACTTCGTCGGCCGCGTCGAGATTACCTTCGGCCGTATAGGTTTCCGCTTTATAACCGATGAGATCGAGCTCAGCCGGCGAAATCGCCAGCGCGCGATCGATCATCTCCCGCGCTGTCTTAAAATCCCGTTTGCCGCGATAACTGCCACCTAGGTTTGCCCATATATCCGAGTTACGCGGATCGAACTGCGTCGCCTTATGTAGATACTCGATTGCTTCATCAAGTTTGCCCTGCCGGCGCTTGAGCAGCCCGATGTAAAAGATCACGCCGGAATTATTCGGATCGCGGCTGCGCGCTTGTTCTGCCTCGAGCAATGCGCGATCGAAGTCGCCCAAGCCGTAGTAATAGTAACTTGCCAAACCCCGGTGCGTTTCGGCTAGCTCCGGCTGCAATCGCACTGCCGTTTCCGCGGCGACCCGCGCTCGCTCCAGTTGTGCGGGCGTGCGCTCGTAGAGGGATTTTTGCGACTCTGCGATGCCGAGCTGCGCCCAGGCCTGCGCATATTGTGGATCGAGTTCGACGGCCTTCTGCAAATATTCAATCGCACGTTCGATCGGCTCGAAGCCTTGCTTGTGGAGCGATGCCTGCCCGCGCAAATAAGCATCGTAAGCTTGCGGATTTTTTGTCGGGATGTCGGCCATCTGCTCTTTTTCGCGGCCACTCAGACGCGCCTCTTTTTTTTTTTATTTTAGTTGGTCCACCGAGATCTACACCGCAAAGATGTCGGTCAATTTGCGATCGTAAGTCTCCGCCCAGAGATGCGAATCACCTTCCGCTTTGATCAACTGCACATTCACCCGCACCGACTCGCCCGATTTCTGCACGCTACCTTCCAGGATGTGCGCGACTCCGAGTTGTTTCGCGATCTCCGAGAGGTTCCCCGGCTTGCTCTGATACTGCTGCGTCGAAGTGCGCGAGATCACTTTCAGCTCTGCGATTTTCGAGAGGCGGGTCAGGATTTCATCCTGGATGCCGTCAGCGAAATAAGCGTTCGCCTTGTCCTCGCTTAGACTCGCGAACGGCAGCACGGCGATGGACTTATTGTTTCCAGTCGCAACCGAAACCGTCTTCGTTGCGCGTGATAACTGAAACGTCAGCAACCCCGCCGCGATCAATGCGATCGACACGATCAGCGCCGCGAACTTCCGCCCGCTCCACTGCGGAATCTTTTCGTCCGGCGAAACATGCTCCGTTCGTTTGATCCCCTCCGGCGTCATCTCGAACGCCCACGCGATCACGAGCGCAATTGGGAAGCCGGCGATGACGAGCAGCACCACCAGTCGCACCGCCCAGTTCGGGATTTCGAAAAACGGGAAGACCTGCGTCGCGATCTGAATGAGCAGCCAACCGACCACCGCATAAGCCACCGCAACCTTGTAGACATTGCGCCGCTTTAATTCGGCCAGGAACAATTTCATTTTCGGAAAGCCACCACCTTTTGTATCAGCAGCCCCGAAAAGAATCGACAACTTCGCTAACCGCCCACGGTATTCCCGTCGAAGACGTTCATGATCCGCCTTTACGGAGCGAAAACTTGCGTGAAAGCGGAGATCGCGCTCTTCATTTCACTCGAACAGCCGACGCCCGCGATGGTGAAGGACGCGGCATCGGTCGGCTTCTACACGAGCGTGGCGGGGAAGAAGTTTGCGCGGGTGCAGTTGCTCACGATCGATGGATTGCTAAACGAGACGCACCGCGCCGAGCATCCCGATTACGAGCCGGACCTGAAATTCAAGAAGGCGAAGGCGGAACCCGAATCGGAGCAGCACACGCTGATTTGATTCGGGAACATCGAGAATCGAACCGCTCTCCTATCGAGAGACCGCCATTTACCGCGGCCTCTGTTCGGGCCGCGAGCTTCGCCGCACACGTCCGAAGTTTCCGAACGGCGCAGTAATGATTAGCCGCCGGGAACACTTTTGTCTTTACCATGCTTGTCCTTGGCCCAGACGTGGAAGGTATAGGTAAAGACGACGTAACCGAGAATGCGTTCTGGATGGTAGTTCGGAAAATAGATGGCCGGATTAACCTGAAAATCCGGGGTGATGTTCCAGGTGACACCGACGGTCGCGGAGTTTTCTGACCCGCTCTGAAAGTCAACCTGCGCGCGCCAGGTTTTGTTGAAGTCGTGCGCGTAGCCGAGGATGGCTTCGTTCTTGTAGCCGGCGTGGATCGCCCCCACGATGACTTTTTCATGCTCGGTGTAGTAACCCGCTTCGACAAAAGGTTGAGGATCGACCCCGCTATGCGGCGACCAGTTCACAAACCCTACCGATAGCAGGTAAGGCTCTTTCCGAAGGATGCCGATCTCTGTGCCGACGATGAGTTCGTTCGGCTTGAAGCCCTTGAAGAGCGCCACTTCGGCAAAGTCGGTCAGACCCAGCTCCGCCTGCAGCTCATAGGGGTTGGCGATGTGCACGCTTTGCCATTGCGCGCTGACGGATAGGTCGCCCTCCGGTTGCAGGTCCGGCGTAACGATCTGGCTCAGCCCTTTCGTCGTAGCACTGACGCGGGCCGCCAGGAAACATGGAACCAGGACGCACAGCAGAAGCGAAGGCGAGCGCATGGGCGAAGCCTGTCCAACTGAGGCGAAGCGGACAAGCGCGAAATCTGTTCGTCAACCGGAGCGATCGGCGAGGCGGAAGCGAGCGTCCGAGGTTACCTGGGTATTACTGAGCACGTCGGCTATGGTTCGCTCCGGCTGATTTATCTCGAGTCTTGTTTAACTGGAAGCGCGATTACGATCTGCTCATCATATCAGCGAAAGGCATGACGCTCGCGGATGTAGTGGAAACCGAAACACCTCACGACTCCCTGTTCGTCACGGTGCGCTGAACCGCCACATTCCGGCCGGCTTCGATTTTTTCTTGCGAAGCCCAGCTTAATGGTGAATCTCGCATCAGGCTTTGAGTGAGCAGTATAGAGACGCTGGAGATGAAGAGTTGCCGCGGGTGCTGGCCAGCCTACCGAGGGCCGCCGGCACGATCGCGATCGCGGTAGGCGGGCTGACGCTTTGCGGATGGCTTTTCGACCTAAGGCAGTTGCGAAAACCTCTGACTGCTTATGTGGCGATGAATCCCACGACCGCGGTCGGGTTGATTCTTGTGGGGATCGCATTGGTCTGGTCGTTGGAGAACAGGACTAGGGGTAAAGCGCGCTGGATCGCGCATGGTTGCAGTGGAGTAGTTGTACTTCTGGGGCTGGTCAAACTAGTAGGAGTCGCGTTTGATTGGCATCCGAACGTCGATGAGTTCCTCTTTCGGTCCATGATCAACAGTGCGGGGGGCGCGCCGAACCGGATGGCTCCGAATACAGCGCTGGATCTTGTTCTACTGGGAGGCGCACTGCTTCTTCTCGACTTGCGCTGGCGGGGAACATCCGGCGCTCAGTTACTCGCTGCGGTAGCCGGCTTCGCGGCTTTACTGCCTCTGACTGGCTATCTCTACGGGGTTAGTTCTTTCGAAGGTATCGCCTCTTTCATCCCGATGGCTCCGCACACCGCGATCGTCTTTCTTTTCCTGGCCGCGGGGGTGTTTTTCGCGCGACCCAAACTTGATTGGTCACAAAACTTCGCGACTCGCGATCCACGCGGAGTGCTGGCGCGGCGGCTCGGTCCGGCGGTGGTTGTTCTTATCCTGGTCTTGGGCTGGATACGACTCAAGGCGGAACACCTTGGATTTTTTCCAACGAACTTTGGCACAGCCCTCTTCGCGGTCACATTGAGCTCGCTGTTTCTCCTGCTCATGGGCTGGGCGACTGTCGCTATCGGACGAGCGGACCGGGAGCGTCACACTGCGAACCTGTCGCTCCTCGAAAGCAAGGTGGCGCTGGAAGAGTCCCTTCGTGAAATCCAGCTCATCATCGATCATGCACGAGAGATTATCTGCACGGTCGACCAGAACGGAAAATTACTGACGATTAGTTCGGGCGTCGAACCGATCCTCGGGTGGCGTGCGAAGGAATTGGTCGGGTCTTCATTCCTAGCCCTCCATCTTGCTGAAGACCGGCCTGAGATTGAGTCCGCTCTCCGCCGGGTGAAGACCGGCTTGCTTACCGGGAACATCGCGGCGCGCTGTCTCCGGAAAGACCAGACTCTCGCCTCCATCGCTTGGTCGCTCCAGTCCTCCCCTCACCACCGACGGACCTTCTGTGTCGGACGCGAGCAATAGTTTGCGAATAGCTTCACTCAGAAGAATGGCTCGGCCCTTTACTAGCTGCCAAGACAAGGAACAGCGCGATACTTCGCAGGTGCGGCGGGAGCTCGCTTCTTATCGCGACACCGGTCGTTAGCAGGAAGCCCTGGAACCCGAAACAATGGGCAGTGAGAGAGAGCCAGCCGCGACCGGGCGCCCAGGCGCTGCTCTGACAGTGCTTTGCCTGCTGTCGCTCGGGATCATCACTCTGGTGAACCGCAGCTTCTATCGGTTCACACAACAAGCCGCACCAAGCCTTTCGCTATTCCACGAAAGCAAACAAACTGGATTCGCATGGTGCGAGTCAGCGGTTCGTGGCTAGCAGTCTGGTTACTGGGCTCGCTCGCGTTAGTGTGGCGGAGAGGGCACTGGACCGCTTATGCGCACGGCGAAGCAGCGATTGTAGCATTCGTGCTCTTAGGGCCGTTGCAGGAGGAATTGTTATTTCGACGCGCAATTTTCGAGTTTGCGCAGCGAGTGTTTCGCAACCCGCTCCTTCCCATCGTCGTGTCAGCGGTGTTCTTTAGCCTTCATCACTTTGAGCTTCACCAGTACCGCGCTACGCCGGCCGCACTGGCACAGGTCGCTTTCACGTTACCGATGGGGATGGTATTCGGCCTTCTTCGTAGCGAATCCTACATCATTTGGCCCGTTCCTGCTCCACGTGCTCACGAATGTCCCGGGGTGCTTTGGCGGATAACCGCGGAACAACTGATGCCGGCGATAGTGAAGGAAGCGTCCCCTCCAAAATAAGCTTCCAGAGGACGAGCCGGACCGGTCACAGCAGACGCAGGACTGAGACACTAAGATAATTGCCGACCGCCTACTCAGTTACCTATTCCGCATTGACGCAGGAGCTTCCGCGTCGTGCGACTCGCCGCCACCTGGCCCGAAGAGCATCGAGAAAACGACAAAGACGGAAGCTTTCGGCGAATCGTCGGTGACGCCGAATAGAGGCGAGACATCTAATCGAGTATTCTTGGTGGGCTTCCACGCGACCGAGGGGCCAATCACGCATCGATAGGAGGGATCGTCTCGAATCCCCTTGTCGGTGAACGTGGTGAACTGCATTTCCGCGCCAACCTTCAGTCGTTCGTGCGGCAAAATGACGGGAACCATTGCGCTCTGGGCGAAACCATACTCGCGTCCACGGTCGCCGCCGGTCTCCTGTTCAAAAAATCCATTCACCGCCCACTCGAGCTTTCCGAAAAACTCTTCGGAAAGAAGTAAGCGCACCTCGACGGCGTCGGGGAGCGGGTTGCGCTCGCGCAGAAAATCGATCGCCTCACCCTTACCCAAAGCTTCGGGCGGGCCTTCGTCGTGGAGGATGTTGCCGAGGCCGAACTTATATTCGACGAACACGGTCGGGTTGAGCGGGATCTCGTCCCAATCGGCGAAGGCATAGCGCGCTTCGATGCTGAAGGTGCGTTCCTGTGTCGTGCCGCGGAAAGTTTCAACGCTGTTCTCAATCGCGAGACCAAAACGGTAAGGCAGGCCGACCTCGATCTCCTGGGTAAACATGTGATCGGGGCGGTTGAAACGAAGCGCGTCGCCCTGATAGATAAGGCCCGCGAAGACCGCGCCGGGCGGCAGGACGTATGCGTTGACCAGGTTCGAAAAACGGCTGCGCGAAAGCGCTGGCGGAGCCCCATACGCACTCGGCACTTCTTCCCCCTCCACGACGATTGACTCGGCGGCGGCGGTTTGTGCTGCGACCCGCTGAGCGGTCGCGGCGACCAGAAGTAACACGACGGAGACGCGAAGCAGCCTCTCGCTAGGCAAATATCCGCGGATGGAGTTCATCTCGAGAGAATGACAGAATTGTAATGTAGCGTGCAATACCAAAGATCCGACATCTCTCACGGAATCGGCAGGGTTAGGGCGACGGACACCGGCCGCACGACAGAAGCAGCTTGGCTAGTACGTCTTTTTCCGAGTCGTGCATGCGCCGCTCGACTGATTGCGCTCGCGCGGATCAGGAACGTATTTTCTTCATCAGCATAACGGAGCTGCCGCGACATCAGCATTGATGGCAACGCGCGGATGATTCGCGCTTCTCCCCCGTTTACTCTGGGAAAATGCGCGGCAGCTATTACTTTCCTTGGGGAGAGCGGAGCTTCTTCATGGCCGACAAAACCGATACCGAGAACACGCCCGTAGCCTCGCTCGACCCCGCCGCGACCGACGAGACAACGCCGAACGCGCGCGATGGGGCTCGGAAGCGGCGCGATCCGAATGAGCCGGCGGCTGTCGTAGGGCTCGGCGCTTCAGCCGGCGGCATTGCGGCATTGCAGCAATTCTTCAGTGACATGCCGCCGGAGAGCGGGCTGGCCTTCGTCGTGGTGATGCATCTTTTGCCCGGGCACGAGAGTAATCTCGCGGCCGTCATCCAGCAAAAGACGAAGATGGTGGTCATGCAGGTGACGGAGGCAGTGAAGGTAAAGCCGAATCACGTTTATGTGATTCCGCCGAATCATCAGCTCGCATTCGAAGAGGACACGTTGTGCCTCGTCGCGCCGCAGCAGGCCCTCGGCCGACGCATCACGATCGATCTTTTCTTTCGCGCGCTCGCGATGGCTTTCGGGCAACGCGCGGTTTGCGTTGTCTTTTCCGGCTCAGATTCGGATGGCGCGATCGGCGTGAAACACATCCGCGCGCAGGGCGGGATCGTGATCGCGCAGGAGCCGAGCGAAGCGGAATACGACAGCATGCCGTTGATGGCGATCAATACCGGGATCGTGGATTGGGTTCTGCCGGTGGCGGAGATGGCGCCGAAGTTGATGGAATTCGTGCGGAACGAGCACGCAATGCGTCTGCCGCCGGAGATTGAAGAAGCCGAGGAACCGGATGTGAAGATGAAAGAAGCGCCGGGCGGCGAGACGGTCTCGGACGAGACGCGGTTGACGCTCGACGAGTCGGCGCTCGGCGCCGTGCTGGACCATTTGAACGCGGAGACGGGACACGATTTTACTCATTACAAGCGGGCAACGATCCTGCGCCGGATCGCGCGGCGACTGCAGGTAACCTCGATCGACACGATCCCGAAGTACCTCGACTTCCTGCGCCTCCATTCCGCCGAAGTGCGCGCGCTCCTCCAGGACATGCTCATCGGCGTGACGCATTTTTTCCGCGACCGCGAATCGTTTGCGGCGCTCCAGGTGCATATTCCGCAGCTTTTCGCGAGCAAGGGGAAGGAAGAGACCGTGCGCGCCTGGGTCGCGGGTTGCTCGACGGGCGAAGAGGCGTACTCGATCGCGATGCTGCTTTCAGAGTACGCCGCGAAGCTGCCGTCGCCGCCGGCCATCCAGGTTTTCGCATCGGACATTGACGAGCAGGCGATCGCTGAAGCGCGGAGTGGATTGTTTCCTGCGACCATCGAAGCGGACCTTTCGCAAGAGCGCCTGCGGCGTTTTTTTGCCAGAGACCAGGGGCGTTATCGCGTCCGCAAGGCGCTGCGCGAGAAGGTGCTTTTCTCCGCGCACAATGTCCTGAGCCACGCGCCGTTTTCGCGCGTCGACCTGATCTCATGCCGCAACCTTCTCATCTACCTGAAAAGGGAGGCGCAGCAGCAGGTGTTCGACACCTTTCACTTTTCGCTGCGCAGCGGCGGGCTTCTCTTTATCGGCAGCGCGGAGAGCAGCGCGGTCGAAGGTCTTTTCTCACCGATCGATGCAAAGCACCGCATCTACGTGCGGCGCTCCGTCCCCCGCCCCGTGTGGAAACTGCCCGGACTACCGGTGCGCGCGGCGGAGCCGACGTTGCACGGGCGCGTCACAGGGCGCTCGCAGCCGCTGCCGATGCTCGGGAAAAGCACGATGGAGGACGCCTCGACCATGAGCGACGAAGCGGGCTTCCGCGGCCAGGAACGCCGCGCGGCGCTTTTCGGCGAACTGCACCTGAAGCTGCTCGAGCAATACGCACCTCCGTCGATCGTGGTGAACGAAGAGCACGACGTCGTGCACCTTTCGGATAAGGCCGGACGCTACCTGCGTTTCGCGGCCGGCGAGCCGTCGATGAACCTGTTCCGGATCATCAATCCGGCGTTGCAGATCGAGTTGCGCACCGCGCTCTTTCGCGCTTCGCAAGGCGAGGAAGCGAACGTGACGAGCGCGCCGCAGACCGTGCAGATCGAGGGACGCACGGAGGTGATCACGTTGCAGGTGCGACGCATCGCGAGTGCGCCGGCGGAGAAGTATTTCCTGGTCTTGTTTGAAGTGAGGCCCGACCTCGCGCCGCAATCGATCAAGCCGAGCGCGGAAGGCGACGTCACCCGCAGTCTCGAGGATGAAATCGAGTATCTTAAGCAACAGCTCAGCGCCACGGTCGAGCAATACGAGGCATCGAACGAAGAGCTGAAAGCTTCGAACGAAGAGCTGCACGCGATGAACGAGGAGCTGCGTTCCGCGACCGAAGAGCTGGAGACGAACAAGGAAGAATTGCAGTCGGTCAACGAGGAGCTGAGCACGGTCAACAGCGAGCTGAAGAGCAGCGTGGAAGAGCTGAGCAGCGCGAACAGCGACCTCAACAATCTCATGGCGTCGACGGACATCGGCACCGTTTTCCTGGACCGGCAGCTGCGGATCCTTCGTTTCACACCGAGCGCGCAGATGGTCTTTAATTTACTCCCGGCGGATCTCGGCCGCCCGCTCGCGGACATTACGCACAAGCTGCACTACGACAGCTTGATTCCGGACGCGGAGGAGGTGCTGGACCGGTTGGCCACGATCGAGAACGAAGTCCCGCTGGATGACGGGAAGCGATGGCTCCTCGTCCGCATCGCGCCTTATCGGACCGCCGATGATCGCATCTCCGGGGTGGTGGCGACGTTCATCGACATCACGCTCCGCCGACGCGCGGAAGAAAATCTGCACGCGCTCTCTGCAGAAGCCGAGCGTCACCTGCAAAGGTTCAACACCGTGATGAGCGCGGTGCCGGATTTCGTTTACCAATTCGATCTCGAGGGGCGTTTTACCTACATCAACCAGTCGCTCCTTGATCTCTGGAAGAAAACTTACGACGAGGCGATCGGCCGGAATTTCCACGAGCTGGATTATCCCACCGAGCTGGCGACCAAGCTTCAGCATCAGATCCAGGAAGTGATCCGGAGGGTCGCGAAGCTGAGAGATGAAACCCCCTACACGAGCGCGATCGGGACTCGCATGTACGAGTACATTTTCTTCCCGCTGCTGGCCGCCGACGGGAAGATCGACGGAGTCGGTGGAGTCACGCGCGACATCACGGAGCGGCGTCATGCCGAAGAAAAACTGCGCGAGAGCGAAGAGCGTTTTCGCAATGTGGCGGACAACGTGCCGCAGGTCATCTGGACGAATACGCCGGATGGAAATGCGGACTACTTCAATCGCCGCTGGTTCGAATATACCGGCTTGACCTACGAAGAGTCAGCCGGGCCGGGCTGGCAGGCGATCGTGCATCCAGAGGAGGAGGCGTCGTCGACGGACCGCTGGACGGAGGCTTTAAGGAAAGGCGAAACCTTTGACGCGGAATACCGTCTGCGGGGCAAGAATGGCGCGTATCGATGGTTCATCGGGCGGAACGTTCCACTGCGCGCGAACGGGGCGATACTCGGTTGGTTCGGGACGGCGACGGATATCGAAGATTTGAAGCGTGCGCGGACGAAGCTCGAGGACGCGGAGGAGAAGTTCCGCCTCCTCGTCGAAGGCACGCCGGACTACGCGATGTTCCTGCTCAATCCTGAGAATGTGATCACCTACTGGAGCAGCGGTGCGAGGAAGGTGTTCGGGTGGAGCGCTGAAGAAGCAGTTGGGCAAAGCGGCACCCTGATTTTTGTTCCGGAAGACGAGGCGAAAGGTGCGGTCGAAATGGAAATCGGCATCGCGCGCGAACAAGGCTACGCGCCGGATCGGCGATGGCACTTGCGCCGCGACGGCACACGAGTCTGGATCGACGGCGTCATGCGCCGCATTGATCACAGCGACGGTGCTCTGCGCGGCTTTGCGAAAATCGCCCGAGACGCGACCGACCTGCACGCGGCCGAAGAGAAATTACGCGAGGCTCATGACCAGCTCGAAAAACGCGTACGCGATCGGACGCGCGAGCTGGAGGCAATGAACGAAACGCTCGAGCAGGAAATGACGCAGCGGCAAATGCTCGAACGCCAAATTCTCAAAGTGACGGAAAGGGAGCGCGCGCGCATTAGCCAGGACCTTCATGACAGCCTCTGCCAGGACCTGACCGCGACTGCGTTTTTGCTGAAGTCGCGCGCCAAAGCGACCGCGCTTCTCAACGAAGAAGCGGCGGTCGCGTTGCGCGAAGCGGCCGAAACAGTGAATGCCGGCGCCGGCCTCGCGCGCGATCTGGCGCGGGGACTGCACCCTTTTGAGCTCGGCACGGGCGGGTTGGTCAACGCGCTGCGCGAGCTGGCCACACGCACGAACGATACCGTGAGCTGCCGGTGTGAATGCCCTCGGTCATTGCGGGTGCCGAACGAAGAAGTCGCGTTAAACCTTTATCGGATTGCGCAGGAAGCGGTGCTGAACGCGGTGAAGCATGCCCACGCGACCGAGATCGTCATCTGCATCGGACGCGAAGCGAATGAGATCACTCTCGTCATCTCTGATAATGGCACTGCGCGGCGACCCTCGAAACACAAACGAGGAATGGGCATCCATCTCATGCAGTACCGTGCGAACGTCTCCGGCGGCTCGCTTCAAATTGAACGGGAGCGGGGCGGCGGAACGAAAGTCAAATGCCGGGTGCCAGCAAAACAGTAAAGAACGGCGGAAAATATTCGGTCCTTGTCGTGGACGATCATCCGCTTTTCCGCAAAGGCGTCATCCAGCTCTTAAACGACGAGCCCGATCTCGAGGTGCGGGGCGAAGCGGCGAACAACAACGAGGCGCTCGGCGCGATTCGTCGCCAGAAGTTCGACCTCGCGGTGGTCGACATCGGCTTGGAAGGCAGCACGAACGGAATCGAGCTGGCGAAATCCATCCGCGCGGAAAAACCGAAGCTGCCCGTCCTCGTCTTGTCGATGCACGACGAGGCCGTATTCGCCGAGCGTGCGATGCGAGCGGGAGCGCGGGGTTACGTCATGAAACGGGAGGCACTCAATAATTTCATTTCGGCCGTGCGTACGGTTTTGCGCGGTGAGATTTTCATCAGCCCGGCGATGTCGAAACGAATGATCTTTGCGCACCTGCATGGCGGCGGGGAATCGAATTCACCGGTGGACCGCCTGAGCGATCGCGAGCTCGAGATTTTTCAGCTGATCGGCAATGGCCGGGAGGTGCGCGACATCGCGGAGCATCTGCACCTGAGCCCGAAAACCGTCGAAGCTCATCGGGCCCGAATCAAAGAAAAACTAAATCTCAGGAACGCACGCGCGGTCGCGCGCTCCGCTCAGGAGTGGGTGTCGCAACAGGCATAATCTCCGGGCCAGACGCGCGCGATGTGGCCGCGCCGGGAAGCGGCCGGCGGAAATTCTAGATTTTGCCGCGGTGCGGCTTCACGCAATTCGTGAGCTTGCGCAACCCGAGCTCGAGCCGGGTCTTGATCGTGCCGAGCGGCGTTCTTGTTTTCGCGGCGATCTCGCGATGGCTCAGGCCGTCGAAGAACGAAAGCTCGATCGCCTCGCGTTGATACTCCGGCAAGCGCTTGATCTCGCGTTGCAGAAATTGGCGCAAATCCGGGCCGCACATGTCGACATCGGCCCGATCGCGCAGCCACGACCGCGGCTCGTGCGCGACGAAAAGTTCGAAGCGATCGCGTGCCCGTGCATACGCCTGCCGGCGCCGGGCGCGATCGATTGCGCGCCGCCGCGCGATCGTGATGATCCAGCCGAGAGGTTTCCCCAAAGCCTGCGAATAATTTTCCGCTTCGCGCCAAATCTGGAGCAGGCTTTCCTGCAGAACATCGTCCGATTCCGCCTCGTCCTGAAGCACGCGGTAGATGATGCCTTTCAGTTTCGCCGCGTGCCGGGAATAAAGAGCGGTCAGCGCGGAATGGTCGCGCTGTCGGACCGCTCGCATGAGTTCTTCGTCGGTCTCGCCGCCGATGTCCATCAAGTCGAGGGTGGGCGCGATCATTGTGCGGCCTCCGCGTGAATGCGTAGCGGACGACGGCCTGTTTTCGCGCGGTCCGCAGCCTCGAGCAGCCTCGACCAGTCGGTCCAGGCGTCGCCAGAGATGAGCGGATTGCCAGGATGAACCCATTCCGCCGGGGAGCCGACGCATTCGTCAGTCGGGCAGCGCGGCTGGAGTCGGCCGCTCCGCGTAGTAACGAACACAACCTGCCGACCAGAGAACGTTTTTTCGCAGAGGATGCAACAGCGGCGATCATCGAGCGAGGTCCATCGCCGATCGGGTTCGGCCTTGCGCAAAGCGGCGAGTTTGTCTTCGCAATCGAGGCGTTTTTGTTTTGCCATGCGCTCACAGTTTGGAGTGCGAGCCGCGCGCGACAATCGGGCTCCCGGCATCCCGCATTGTAGGGCAAAAACCTAACGCCCAGTGAGTTGCGACGAGCTTCGATCAGCCGCGCAGCCAACTCTGCGCCGCGCGGATGTCCTCGCCAACGAGACTGTGGCCAGCCGCTTGGATTATGAGCAAAACATCGGCGCCGGCGTTGCGCAGCATCGCGGATAACGTGCGCCCGTGATCCATCGGCACGATCGGATCCTGCTCGCCCTCGCTGATCAGAATGCGCCGCCCCCGAAGATCCGGCGCCGGGGGCGAGCTGAGCGGGACCATCGCTCGGAGCAAGATCGCTCCGGCCAAGACTTCAGGGCGAAGCAGTAACATCGCGGCCGCGATGTTCGCGCCATTCGAATAACCGACCGCGACCACCGGAAGCGGCTCAAAGTTGTACTCCGAGCCGGCCGCGATGACGAAGTCCGCGAGCTCGTGCGCGCGGCGGACCACGTCCTCTTCATCGAAAACACCTTCGGCAAGACGTCGGAAAAAACGAAGCTGTCCGTGCTCGGAAATTTTCCCACGCGGACTGAGAAGCGCGGCATTCGGATCGAGCTTGGGACCGAGCGGGATCAGATCGTCCTCGTCCCCGCCGGTGCCATGCAGCAACAGCAGAACGCGATCGGCGCGAGCGGCGTCGGGCGCCGGAATGTAGCGATGCACGAAACCGAGATCCTTCATGCTAGTATGATACGCAGCTGCCGTGGCCGCGTTTCGATGAGTCATGATTGAATCTCCATCCGGCGCCGTCTGGCGGAAAGTGGCGGGACCAAGCTGGCTCCAAGAACACGCGGCCGCGCTGGCGCGGGCGACAGACGGAAGCTACGCCACGATCGAACGCCCCGGCCACGCGCGGCTGACGATCGAGTGCTTCTGCGCGCGGCTGGCGGAAGCCACGACGCTGCAGCGGCGTCTTGGCGGAACGATCGAACGCGTCGCGGCCGGCTGGCTGGAACGGAGCGCTGAAACCCATCTCCACAAACCCATCCGAATCGGCCGTCGGCTCGTGATTGTCGCCGATCGAGCACAAGTCAAAATGGACGCTACGCCGAACGCGCTCGTGATCCCCGCGGCCGCCGCGTTCGGAACCGGAGACCATGCGACGACCGCGATGTCGCTGCGGTTGCTCGAACAATTCTCGCGCGGGATGTCGCCGGGTTGGGATGCCCTTGACCTCGGGACGGGCAGCGGAATCCTCGCGCTCGCCGCGCGGCGCTTCGGCGCTTCGGAGGCGATCGGAATCGATAATGACGCGCGTGCGGTCAGAACGGCACAGGAGAATGCGCGGATCAATCGAATCAAGGGCGTGCGGTTCCGTCTCGGCGATGCATTGAAAGTCATCGGGCCGCGACGGTTCGACCTCATCACCGCGAACCTGTTTAGCGAGCTGCTCATCCGCGCCGCTCCAGTTTTACAACAACAGCTGCGCGCCGGCGGCGTTTTGATCGTCTCCGGCATCTTGCGGACGCAGGAACAAGATGTCGCGAAAGCGCTGCGGCGGCACGGGTTTCGAGTGCTCAAAGTGCGGCGGCGCGGAAAGTGGATCGCGATGCTCTGCACCACGAGAACGACGCGGTCGCGCCAAAAAGCTGGTTGACGCGGGAGAAGGCCGGCGGCTACGTTCCCCCACCCTCAGCGGCTTCGATTTTCCTGCAGAAAAGCGGTGATCCTCAGCCGCTGAAGCCAACTCCATGCAGGCCGAAGAACTCTCGTACGTCATCCTCACTCCGTACTCGATGCGCAAGTCGCGCACGGGCGGCATCATCTCGCGTTTGATCTCGCGCACAGGGCTCGATCTTGTCGCCGGCCGCATGTTTGCACCGAGCGACGAGCTGGTTCGCCGCCACGCGGAAACGATCGTGACCGAGACTGATCCGCGCCACCGCGCGACGCAGGAATTAATCCGCGATTACGTGCTCAAAAATTTCACCGGGCTGGTTCACGGACAACGCGCCCGGGTCATGATGCTCGTCTTCCGCGGACCAGACGCGATCGGTAAAATCAAGGAAGTCGCCGGCCACATCGTCCATGAGCGCACCAGCGGCGAGACGATCCGCGACACGTTCGGCGATTACATCACGGACGAGTCCGGGAAGGTGACTTACTTCGAGCCCGGCGTGCTCACCTCATTCAACCCGAACAAAGTGGAAGCCGACCTGAAACTCTGGGCGGAATTTTCGGACCGCGACGGTGGCATCCTCGATCGCGTGATCAGTTTTCCTGAAGGCGCGAATGTGGAGAAAACACTGGTCCTGATCAAGCCGGACAACTTCAAATTTCCCAACGTGCGACCGGGCGGCGTGATCGAAGTCTTCTCGCGCACCGGACTCTCGATTGTCGGCTTCAAAGTGCACCGAATGAGTGTCGGACAAGCGGAAGAGTTTTACGGCCCGGTGCTACCGGTTTTGGAAGAGAAGCTCGGCGCCGGCAAAGGGCGAAACGCGTGGGAAGATATCGTCGAGTTCATGTCCGGCGGCCGGCCGAGTGCCGTGACGGGCGAGGCGAAAAACGCGCCGGGCACGGCCAAGGTGATCGCGCTCGTCTATCAAGGCGAAGATGCGGTGCGAAAAATCCGCGAGGTCCTCGGGCCGACCGATCCGAGCAAGGCGCCTCCGGGTTCGATCCGGAAGGAATTTGGCGAGTCGATCATGATCAACGCCGCGCACGCCTCGGACTCGGCGGAAAACGCTCAGCGCGAGATGAAAATCGTTCAGGTCTACGAGAATAACTTCAAACCTTTGATTGAATCCTTTTACGTCCGCCGATAGCTTGCGCTCCCAATTTTGGAAACACTCAACCGAACCAATTCCGCCATGGAAATCTCCGCTCGCGCCGCCCAATTAACCCCTTCGCTCACGCTTTCGATCGACAGCAAAGCGAAAGCGATGAAAGCCGAGGGGCTCGATGTCTGCGGCTTTGGCGCCGGCGAACCGGATTTCGACACGCCGGAGCATATCAAGCAGGCCGCCATCCAGGCGCTCGAAGGCGGGTTCACAAAGTACACCCCGAGCGCCGGATTACCGGAATTGCGCCAGGCGATCGCGGATAAATTTCAGGCCGATAACGGGCTCACCTACAAGGCCAGCCAGGTCGTCGTGAGCAGCGGCGCGAAGCATTCGTGTTACAACGCGATCCTCGCGACCTGCCAGCAGGATGACGAAGTGATCATCCCCGCCCCGTACTGGGTCAGTTATCCGGACATGGTGCGCCTCGCGGGCGCGGAGCCGGTCATGATCCCGACGACTGAGCGCAATTCCTGGAAAATGCGCGCGGAGGATTTCGAGAAGGCGATGACACCGCGCACGAAAATGCTGATTCTCAACAGCCCGAACAATCCGAGCGGCGCTGTCTACACACGCGACGAACTGGCCGCGATCGTCGAGGTCGCCGCCGCGGAAGACATCTACATTTTGTCGGACGAAATCTACGAAAAACTCGTCTACGATGAAGCGCAGCATGTGAGCGTCGCTTCGATCTCGAAAGAAGCGTACGACCTCACGATCACGGTGAACGGCTTCAGCAAGGCCTATGCGATGACCGGATGGCGCGTCGGTTACATGGGCGCGCCGGACGCGGTCGCGAAGGCGGTGGATTCGATTCAAAGCCACAGCACTTCTCATCCGTGCTCGTTCGCGCAGCGCGGCGCGGTCGCGGCGTTAAAAGGCGATCAGCAGCCGCTCGCGGATATGCGCGAGGAATTCGATATTCGTCGGAATTACATGTTCGACCGAATCACGAAGATCCCGAACATCACTGCGGTGAAGCCGCAGGGCGCTTTCTACATTCTGGTGAACGTCAGCCAGCTCGGGCTCAGTTCGCAAAACTTCGCCGATCGTCTTCTGAGCAAAGCGAATGTCGCGGTTATTCCAGGCGCTGCTTTCGGCGACGATCGCACGGTTCGTCTCAGCTATGCGACGAGCATCGACATCATCAAAAAAGGTCTCGATCGCTTTCAGGATTTTTGCCGGACGCTGTAACGCGTTCGCGGCCGTGAGCGCGCATTCGCATCGCGCGCATCTGCGGTTCGCTGCGCACGCGCGGAGTCATCCTGAGTCGCGCGAGACGACGAAGGATCTCGCCCATTTAGGCGGCGCTCACTGCGAGATGTAACGGAAGCTACACAGCGCGCACTTCGTAGCTCATTGCCCATGATGCGGCAGACCCTCGATGTGTAGGGAGGTCCTTCGCCTCTCCGCGGCTCAGGATGACGGGCGCGCGCTTCCATGATCGGGGCGCGATGGATCATCCGTTGCGGGCTACGCACAGGCAGGAACAGTCAGCGATGCGGACCGGGCACCTCGCGCTGATTCTGCACGCGCACCTGCCGTTCGTCCGTCATCCGGAACACGAGCGATTCCTCGAGGAAGACTGGCTCTTCGAGGCGATCACGGAAACATACATCCCGCTCGTCGCGATGATGCAGCGGCTGATACGCGACGGCGTGCCGTTCAAGCTCACGATGTCCGTGACACCGCCGCTCGCCGCGATGCTGCGCGATCCATTGCTGTGCGAACGTTATGTGCGCCATCTCGAATGGCTGATCGATCTTGCCGAACGCGAAATCGTGCGCACCCGAGGTGACGAGCGATCTCACGCGCTGGCCGAATTTTACCAGCAACAATTTCGCGCCTGCCGCCATCGTTTCGTCGACGAATGGCAGGGCGACCTTCTCGCCCAGTTCCGTGCGATGCGTGACACCGGCTGCCTTGAGATCATCGGGTGCGCGGCCACGCACGGCCTTCTGCCATTGCTCGCGCAATCCCCGCAAGCCGTACGCGCGCAAGTTCTGATCGGACGCGACGAATATCGAGCTGCGTTCGGCGACGATCCGGCGGGCTTTTGGCTGCCCGAATGCGCTTATTCGCCGGACCTTGATGCCGTTCTGCAGGAAGCAAACATCCGCTGGTTCGTGGTCGACGCGCACGGGCTCCTTTTCGGTAAACCTCAACCGCGGCACTCCGTTTATGCGCCGTGTTATATCGGCTCGGGACCGGCCGCATTCGCGCGCGACCGTGAGTCGAGTCGTCAAGTGTGGAGCGCCGAGTCGGGTTATCCAGGTGACCCAGCGTATCGTGATTTTTATCGCGATATCGGGTTCGATCTTCCGCTCGATTATCTTGGGTCGGGCGAGGTGCGGAAGTTCACCGGCTTGAAATATCACGGGGTCACCGGCGGCGGGCGCGAAAAGGAAATTTACAATGTCGCGGATGCGGCGGTCAGAGCCGGTCAGCACGCGACGCACTACTTCGATAGTCGCGTCGCGCAGATGAATGAACTCTGCGCGCTCGGGTTCGAACCGATCGTCACGATTCCGTTCGACGCAGAATTGTTCGGGCACTGGTGGTTCGAAGGCCCGCTATTTCTCGAGTCCTTCATTCGCAAAGTCGCGCTCGACGCGACCGCTTTCGGCCTAACGACACCAAGCGAATTTCTCGCCTCGCATCCGACGCAACAAACGATCGCGCCCGCGGCTTCGAGCTGGGGCGACGAAGGTTACTGGGAAGTTTGGCTGAACCAGACGAACGCCTGGATTTATCCGCATCTGCATGCCGCCGCCGGACGTTTGACCGAACTGGCGACGGCGAATCAAAATCGCCCGACGCCGCAGGCGCATCGTGTTCTCCAACAACTCGCGCGAGAACTCCTGCTCGCGCAGTCAAGCGACTGGGCCTTTCTGATGAAATCGGGCACCGCCACGCAATACGCGACAAAGCGGACGCAGGATCATCTACTTCGCTTTACCCAGTTGTATGAGCAGTTCACCGCGGCCACCGTGGATGATCGATTCCTGTGCGATTGCGAATGGCGCGATAATATTTTTCCCGACGTGAACTGGAGCTACTACATCTGATGTTCGATCTTATTCGGAACGCTCTTTTCGTGCGCGGCGCAGTTGTCGCGTGCTTCGCCGTGACTGCCGCGACGGCAGTCGGCCAGGAGAATTCCGCTACCCCGACTGCAACACCCGCCGTCCCTGCTTCCCCGAGTCGCGAGGTCCGAATCACCTTCCTCCCTCCGCCACTGGAGGGAACCATCAGCCTCGGAATTTTCGACGGCCAGGGAAAGCTCGTGCGGGTCTTGCACCGCGAAGCCGAGCTCGCGGAATTCACGATCGGGAACGACGCGCTCAGCACGACCTGGGACGGGAAAAACGACGCGGGTGATGCGTGTGAGCCGGGAAAATATCGCGCGCGTGGTTATGCGGTCGGGGACCTCGAGGCCGAAGACGAAGCGGCCGCGCCAGCGGAGCACGCAGCGGCCGCGCCGCCGAAGATCGTGGTCAAGTTGATCGCAAACCCGCTGGTCGCGGGCAAAAAACCGACCGTGGACTTGGCAGCCGGTTTCGATGAAGATGGAACGTTTCTGCAAACCGCGGATGGTTTGCCGCTTTTCACCGTGGATGAAACCTCGGGGATTCTCGAGGTTTCGCTCATCCGACGCTCCGATAAAGCGGTCGCCTTATTGCAGAACGACGGAGACACGACCGACTGGTTTCGCATCCGCAATATCGACCAGATGATGGCGTTCGACTGCGGCGAAATTCAGTTGAAATAAGATCGCGGGTCTGGTGACAATCGTCGCGATGGCGCGCGACATTGTTTACTTCGATCTCGAAACACAACGGACCGCGAACGACGCCGGCGGCTGGGATCGGAAAGGCAATATGCGGATGTCGGTCGGCGTGATTTTCAGCACGGCGAGCGGGCGTTACGAAGTCTTCAACGAGGCCGGAGTCAATAAGCTGATCGAGCGCCTTCGACGCGCGGAGTTGGTGGTCGGATTCAACGTGGTGAATTTCGATTATCACGTGCTCATGGGCTACACGATCCTCGATTTGATCAACGAATTACCGACGGCCGATCTGATGATCGAGATGGAGCAAAGGCTCGGCCATCGGCTCAGTCTCGATACGATCGCGAATGCGACGTTAGGCGTGCAGAAGACCGCGGCCGGACTCGATGCGATCCGCTGGTGGCGTGAAGGTCGGGTGTTGGAGATCGCGGAATATTGCTGCTTCGATGTGAAGGTGACGAAGCTCGTGCACGAACATGGCTGCCGGCACAAGGAGCTCTATTTCCACGATCGGTTCGCGCAGAAACAACGCGTCGCGATCGATTGGTGCCATCTCGACGACGAGCCCGCGCTTGCGACGGCGTGACGCGACGATCTCGAAGCAGCTAGTGCACGATTTGGTAGGCGTCGATTACGCCCACGCCGGTCGTGTTATTGGCGCCTCTCATTACCGCCGTGTAGGCGCCAGCTGGCAACGTCGCCAGGATCGCCGCCTCGCGATCGTTCGTCGGCGCGATGCCAGTCGCCGCGATGTCGGTTTGCTGCGAACTTTTCCAGCTATCGTTCGCATTCAGGAGTCCGCCGTTTGCGTCGTGCAGCTCGATCGTCGGA
>JALYZW010000296.1 GCA_030945725.1 Verrucomicrobiota bacterium
GCGCCGGTTCCCGCGTACTGAGCACGATGCCGACGTGCGGGAACGTCACCCGCAACGCGCAAATCAGTTGCGCCATTTCGCGATCGTCGATCGAGTATTGCGGCTCGAATTCGCCGGCGGCCGGACGCAGCCGCGGCAGGCTGACCGTTATTTGCGCGCGCCAGCAATGCTTCAGCAGGTAATCGATATGCGCGGCTAGCGCGATCGCCTCCGGGCGCCACGGGGCGAGGCCAAACAACGCGCCGATTCCGATCCGCCGGAAGCCTGCTTCGTAGCCGCGCTCGGGCGCGTCCAGGCGCCAGTCAAAATCGCGCTTCGGGCCGGAGGTGTGCATCGCCGCATAAATCTCCCGGTTGTACGTTTCCTGATAAACGACCAGACCTTCGGCGCCGGCCTGAACGACCGGCCGGTAGTCCGCCGTCTCCATCGGACCGACCTCGATCGAGATCGAAGAGAATTGCGGCGCCAGTGCGCGCACACACTCAGCGAGATAACCTTGCGAAACGAACTTCGGATGCTCCCCCGCCACGAGCAGAACCTGCCGAAAACCTTCCGCTGCGACGTGGCGCGCCTCGGCCTGGACCTGCTCGACCGTGAGCGTGACGCGCAGGATTGGATTGTCCCTCGAGAAGCCGCAATAACGGCAATTATTGATGCACTCGTTCGACAGATAGAGCGGCGCGAACATACGCATGGTGCGACCGAAGTTTTGCAAAGTCAGCTCGCGGGCCTGGCGGGCAAGACGCTCGAACTCGACGTCCGACTTCGGTGCGATCAGATCTTCGAACCGGCGGACGACGTCCGGCCTGGCGAGCGCCAAGCTGTCGAGAGTTGTCGCGAAAGACATCGTATTCAGTTTCGTTTCACCCTCTGCGTTCGCAAACGAAACCGTGGCCATCATCCTTCCGGGTCACTCGCTGTCATCGGCATGCGATCCGGCCGCGTCGGTACAAAAAAAAACGCCGGGAACACATACAGTGCTCCCGGCGTTTGAGATTATCGCTGCGTCTTAGAACGCGAAATTGAGGCCTGCGCGAACCATCCCGAAGTTGTTATTCGAGCCGTTGACCACATTCCAGCTGAAGTCTTGGATCACACCTATGTGCGGGGTGATTCGAACTTCGAATCCGCCGCCAAACTGGCCCATCAGTTCAGTATTGCTTGCACGTACGTCGTGAACAAATGCCCGACGCGTTGTTGGATCAACAATCGTTTCAGAGGTTTGGCCGCCACCGAAGATCCCTCCGCCGCCGAAGAAAGCGTAGGGCGCGAAGCGGGTGCACGGAATTGGATAACGGAACGTGAAGGTGCCGAGAGCCGAACCGACTGCGCGGCGCTGCCGATCATCAATCCCGGTGAATCCAGTTGGACTAAAACCGCGATTCGTGTCGTTCGCATCCAAAACGAAACCTTCAAAGCCGAAACCGAAGTATCGAGCGATAAAGTATTTCACATCAAGACCGCCGCCCCACGCGTGGTCTACGTTGAGATAGTCATCTTCGCGATAAGCATTTCCTGTGAATGCGTAGGTGCCGAATACATCGACGTTGAATTCGCGATCCGCGTACCACTGAGGGCACTCGACCGCCGCCTGCTGGACTTGCTTCATTTCCTTGCCCGAATAAGACGGGCCGGCAAATGCCGCTGCGCTGAACGCCACGAGGGCGCACAAGCTAAGTGTAAGTTTTTTCATTGTTTTCTCCTGTTGTTGGTTAAGTAAAACGCGGCCGCCTTCGGCTGCGTTCTCCGCAGAAACGTGTTAACCCGTCGCTGTGGATGCCGCGATTGTGGCATTAATGCTTTTATTTGCAAGCCAGAACCAGGCGGATTTACGGTTTTAACTCGGCCCCGCTATTGGCATCCGTAATCATGAATTTCTCGTGGTGATAGCCCGGATCGCCCCGGAATAATAAACGCCCCGCATAGCGCCGCTCCAGCTCGACCAAAAACTCCTCGTCCTCTTCCTTTAATCGCCGGAGCACGTCCGGGTTCAAAATGACCCGGATATCGTGGACGCTATCCTGGTATTTCCGCATCACGGTATTGAGCGTGCGGTGCAGCTCCACGCTCGTCGTCATCGACGTTTTCACAACGCCGCGGCCCTGGCAGTACGGGCAGTTTTCGTAGATCGAATCGCTCAGGCTTTCCTGCGCGCGCTGCCGCGTCATCTCCATCAGGCCAAGCGCGGAAAGCGGGAGGACGTGCGTCTTCGCCTTGTCGCGTTTCAGCCGCTCTTTCATCAGGCTGTAAACCATCTGCTGATCCTTCCGGCTCTTCATGTCGATGAAATCCCCGATGATCAGGCCGCCGACATTGCGCAGCCGAAGCTGGCGCGCGATCTCGTCCGCCGCCTCCAGGTTCGTTTGCAAGATCGTCTTTTCGACGTCGCGGCCGCCTTTGTTCCGGCCCGTGTTTACGTCGATCGCGACCAGCGCTTCGGTCTCATCAAACACAATGTAGCCGCCGCACTTCAGCCAGACCTGGCGATGGAAGGCGTCGTCGATTTGTTTTTGAATCCCGAACGTTTCAAAAATCGGCGCGGCCCCATCGTAAAACTTGATTCGACTGCGCGCCCGCCGCGAAATCTGGCCGACCATTTCGTTCATTCGCTCGATCGCCGCGCGGTCGTCGCAAATCACCTCATCAATCTCGTCGGTCAGAAAATCGCGAACCGTCCGATCGACGAGATCGGGCTCCTCGAAAACGCGCGAGGGAGCCGCATTTTCCTGCATCGCCTTTTCGACCTTCGCCCATTGCTCCACCAGCATGCTCAGGTCGCGCACAAAATAACGCGCGCGCTGTCCTTCGCCCACGGTGCGAATGATGATCCCGACGCCTTCCGGGATTTCCAGCTCGCGCAAAATTTTGCGCAGCCGGTCGCGTTCTTTCGGGTCCTCGATCTTGCGCGAGATTCCGCTCCGCTCGCTGAACGGCATAAAAACAAGATAGCGGCCGGCGAAGCTGAGGTTCGTCGTCACGCGCGGCCCTTTGGTGCCGATAGGACCTTTCGTGACCTGCACGATCACCTCTGAGCCGACCGGATAAATGCTCGGAATATCCTGCGCCGTGATGCGCTTTTTCTTACCTTTCTTTGTCGGCCGATCGATTTCCTCGATGCCGCTGTCGAGCGCTGCCGGGATCGCGTCCCAGAAATGAAGGAACGCGTTTTTCTCGAAGCCGATGTCGACAAACATCGCCTTCAGGCCCTGCTCGATGTTGCGGACTTTTCCCTTGTAAACGCTCCCGACGATGTTGCGGGTGCTGTTCCGCTCGACGCTATATTCTTCCAGCCGACCATTCTCGAGCAACGCGACGCGCCGCTCGAGTTTCTCCACACTGATCACGAGTTTGTTGCCGGTCTTGGGTGCGGCAATGCCTAAAATTCTTTTCACTTTGTCGATCATAAATTGGAAGGGGAATGACGTTCATTAGCCGCGGCGATTGTTTAGCCGAATACATTTATCGGCGACCGGGTTGCCGCGCCGGCGGAGGAGTAGCTTGCGGCGCCGGACGCCGGTTTCCGCCAAACAGGCGCTGGAAAAAATTCGGCTGGCGCGGCGGAGGAGGCGGAGCCACCGCCACGGCCCGTTGCACGCGGCGCTGTTGCTGCTTGTTCGCCACCTGGCCAGCCGCGTCAGACTCCTGCTCGACGTCGGGGGCCGGTCCGCCACCGGCCATCTGCGCATCAGCGGAATTTTGGTCGTCGTCCGTTTTCTCGTCGTCGCTGTTCGGAACGTTCGGGGAATCCTTATAATCAACCGCCGGGATCATCTGAAATGGATTTGCGTGATGCGCGGGGGCGATCCAGGCGACTTGCGCGTCGAATTTCCCTTCGTCCATCGCGAGCGTGCGTTCCAGAATCCGGTTTGCGATGGGGCCAGCGACCGAGCCGCCATGTTCACCGCCCTGCACCATCGCGACGACGACATACTTCGGATGATCGTACGGCGCGAAAGAACAAAACCACGCGATCGTGTCCTTTTTCCCATTCGTGAAGGCCTGCGCGGTTCCGGTTTTCCCGGCGACTTGCACTCCGGGAATCCGCCCTTTCGCTCCGGTCCCGCCTTCTTCGTTCACCACTTTCCAAAGGCCGCGACGCACCATCTCGATCTGGTCGGCCGTGAAATCGTGTCGCAGATCGGCATCGATTTTGGGCGTCGGCGATAACACCGGCTTCCCGTTCGCGTCGAGCAGCGGAGTGCCGTCTTGATTCAGCACGCGATCCACAAGGCGCGGGAAATAGGAGACGCCGCCGTTGGCCACGGTCGCGTAAGCCATCGCCATCTGGAGGGGGGAAGCGAGCACGTAGCCTTGTCCGATCGACACGTTCGCGGTGTAGGCTTGCGACCATCGTTCGCGCGGCTGATGAATCGCCATCCATTCGGGGCCGGGCAGAATGCCGGGCTGCTCGCCGCTCAGGTGAACGCCCGATTCCTTCCCGAGGCCCATCGCATCACCGGTTTTATCGATCGCTTCGATGCCGGCCGCATTCCCGTAAAGGTAGAAAAACGAATCGCACGAGACCTTCAGCGCATCGGTCAGACCGAGGGTGCCGTGCGATCCGCCTTTCTCCGCCACCCAGCAGTGAAAATAATGATCGCCGTAACTGACCCCGCCGCTGCAATTAAACTTCTGGTTGCCGATGTGGCGGCGAAGTCCGGCCAGCGCGGTGACAATCTTGAAAGTCGAACCCGGCGGAAACGTGCTGATTGCGCGGTTCACCAGTGGCCGGGCCTCGTCCTTCTGGAGCGCTGACCAATCCTTCGCCTTGATGCTGGGGACGAAAGTGTTCGGATCAAACGACGGGACGGAAGCCATCGCCAGGATGTTGCCATTGTTCGGATCGACCACGACGGCTGCGCCGCGACTCACCGCGCGCAACGCTTCCTCGGCGATTCCCTGGATGCGCGCGTCGAGCGTCATATAAACATTGGCGCCTTGTTTCGGCGCGTCCTCGCGCAGCGCGCCTTCGATTTGACCCTTCGCATTGCGGCGCATGTAGCGGACGCCAGGTTTGCCCTTCAGGTATTCGTCCATCTCTTTCTCGATGTTCGATTTCCCTTCTACATCGCCCTGATAGAACGTGAACTTCCGCGCCTCATCCTTGTTCGTATCGTCCGGTGCGCCGACGTAGCCGAGGAGGTGTGACGCGAGGGCGCCGTAGACGTAGGAGCGGACCGGTTTGATCGCGATATCGACACCCGGCAATCCGACATCGTGCTCAGAAAACTTCGCCATCGTCGCGAAATCGATGTCCTTGATGTAGGTGTACGGCACCTCGGTGTTGGTGCGATAATGTTTCTGCAATTGGTTCGCGTTGTAGTCGCGCGCCAGATCCAGATCGTCGAGACGGGGCACGACGCCATCGTTCACAATCTTGACGATGTCCGGCTCCTTCAGGTCTTTCGGCATGCCGTTGATCGTGCTGCGATACTCGGTCAGCGGCGGCGCGCCGACACGTTGCTTGTAGCCTTTCACCATCTCCGGCAGATAGAAGTCGACTTCGTAGCTCGCACGATTTTGCACGAGGGTGACGCCGTTGCGATCGCGGATCTCGCCGCGCACCGATGGGATCCGCACCGTGACCTCCGAGCTCCCGCGGATCTTGGCCGTCCACTCCGCGCCACGCGCCACCTGCACCCACCAGAGTCGTCCGCCGAGCGCGCAAAGACCCAGCAACATCAGGAAGGCAAGCGCCTGCAAACGCAGCCGCGGACTGACCCGGCGTTTATTCATATTAGTAAGCTTCCCTTTCCGGCAGGTAGGGCGATGCGGTCGCGCGGGCTAGCGAATGCAAAAGCCAGAAGACCAGCGGCGCCATCAACATTGCGAGCACTCCGGGACCGCCGATCTGCCACCACGCTTCGCGGCTAAAAGCGAGCGAGCCGCGGCGGAAAGCGATCATAAGATATTGCGAAAGCAGAATCAGCGACGTGCAAACGCCGCTCATAATGCAGTGAATTTCCCAGCGCCCGCGAACGAATAAAGGTCTCAGGCCATGCATGATGGCGGCCAGAACCGCGTAGAGCAGTATCGACCATCCCATCGCAATTTCAACTCGCCCGCCGATCACCTGCACAGTCAGCGCATCGAGCAGGAATCCGGCAAAAAACGCGAGCGCGAGCACGAGCGGAAATGGCAGCGCCAACGCGCCGTAAAACACAATCAGCGGCACGATGTAAATGTGCGCATTGTACATCCACTCGAGCGACGGAATGAAAAATTCCGCGACTTGCGCCACGAACGTCAGGATGAGCAGGATGACGAAAAAAATCATTCTCTTAGCGATCGATCACGTAAACGTCGCTCCCCCATTTCCCGGTCATTCTGAGCGGAGCGCAGCGGAGTCGAAGAATCCCGCGATAAAACCTTAAAGTGAAAGCCACGGGGGTCCAAAGTCACGCCGGCCAGAGCCACGGGATCCCTCGACTTCGCTCGGGATGACGGAATTTTCATTTCCGCCCCGTCACGACGAACACGTCTTCCAAGTGCGAAAGATCGACTGCCGGCGCCAGGCGCGCCTGCCCGTCGAGCGCGCGCATCGCAAAACTTTGCACGTTTCCGATCACCAATTGCGCGGGGAAAACGCCGCCGACGCCTGAGGTGAAAACTTTCTGGCCGGGCTTCAGGTCGGCCTGCTTCGAGAGGAAATTCAGATCCAGTAAAGGCGTCAGCGAACCGGTCACCCGCTCGCCGGTCACGATCCCCTGCTCGCGGCTGTTCTCCACGCTGGCGGCGACGCGGCAATTTTCATCCGAGATCAAAAGGACAACCGAGATGTCGTTACTCACGGTAGTCGTCTTGCCGACCAATCCTTCATCGGTCACGACCGGCATGTCGCCCTCGATCCCATCACGCTTCCCACGATTGATCGTCACGGTCCGCCACCACGTCGACGCATCGCGGGCCACGATTTCCGCAGGTACCAACTTAAAGATCGAACGCTCCCGATAGTCGAGCGCGTGCCGCAGCCGATTCACCTCGTGCTCGACGTCGCGCAAGGCCTGGTTCGTGGCGCGCAGCGAACGGTTCTCGACACGCAGCGAGCTGTTGTCCCGCTCCAATTCTTCGAGGGATTTCAAGCCGGTGCGGACCGACGTGATCTGTTTTTCAATTCCCGAGCCGCTGGTCAGAAACGGCGAAATCAGCTGGTAAAATCCGGCCTGCAGTTTGCGCGTGCTTTCCGCGCCGAAGCTAAAAAAATATCCGAGAATCGCAGCCAGGACGAGCAGCGAAATGACGCTTGCGCGGTTCATCGGAGGGCAAGGGGCCGCGCGGCGACGTCGCACCCGTCATTCCGAGCGGAGCGCAGCGCAGTCGAGGAACCCCGTGGCCGTATCAACGGGACTGCCGCGGGGTCCCTCGACTGCGCTCGGGGTGACGGCGTGATCGCGGTCTGCTTTCCGCAATCCGCCTTCCGCATTCCGACGTCGTTAGCGCCAGTTGCGATCGGCTGACGCAACCTGACGCAAAAATTTAATTTCATTGAGGCATTTGCCCGTTCCTTCAGCCACCGCGCTCAGCGGATCTTCGGCAACATGGACAGGCAAGCCCGTCTCTTCGCTCAAAAGTTTATCGAAGCCGCGCAGCAAGGCGCCGCCGCCGGCCAGCACTAATCCGCGGTCCACCAAGTCCGCGGAAAGTTCCGGCGGACAACGCTCGAGCGTGATCCGCACGGAATCGACGATCGTCGAAATCGGCTCGAGCAACGCCTCGCGCACTTCCTGCGAGGTGATCTGCAGTGTCTTCGGCAAACCGGCCACGAGATCGCGGCCCTTCACTTCGACACTTGTCTCCTTCTCGCTCGGATACGCGGACCCGATCTTGATCTTAATCTCTTCCGCCGTCCGCTCACCGATCATCAAATTGTAGGCGCGCTTCATGTATTGCACGATCGCTTCGTCGAGCTCGTCGCCCGCCACGCGCACGCTGCGGCTGAAGACGATGCCGGACAACGAAATCAGCGCCACTTCCGTCGTGCCGCCACCGATGTCGATGATCATGTTACCGGCCGGATCCTGCACCGGAAGGCCCACCCCGATCGCCGCCGCCATCGGCTCTTCGATCAGGTAAACTTCTCGCGCACCGGCATGCGTGGCCGATTCGCGCACCGCACGTTTCTCCACTTCGGTGATGCCCGACGGCACCGCGATCACGACCCGCGGTTTCGCGCGCACGCGGCGTCCGTGCACCTTTTGGATGAAGTGACGCAGCATCGCTTCGGTGACTTCGAAGTCCGCGATGACGCCGTCTTTCAACGGACGGACCGCCACGATGTTCGCCGGCGTGCGGCCGAGCATGCGCTTCGCTTCGTCACCCACCGCGAGCACCTTCATCGTTCCCGCCTGCACCGCCACGACGGACGGTTCACGCAGCACAATGCCTTGATCCTTCACATAGACGAGCGTGTTGGCCGTCCCGAGATCGATGCCGATATCGCTGGAGAGCCAGCCGAAAAGTCCGTTGAACATTCTGTGAGCCTTTAGATTAGTCGCCGCAAACGCCTTTTCACCGGTCGGGAAACGCTACTTGGATCGACCTTCGCAGCAAACCGTGCGCCGCGAGCGCGATCAAAACCAGCCAAGGCGCTAGTATCTAGAAACGAAGGGCCGTGGCGTCAAGGGAAAGCTCTCGATGGTCCAGCTTCCAACAACGCCGAATGCTGGAGGTGGCACGCATCGAATCGATCCCTGCTAATTCGGCGGTGGACGTTTGGCGTTCGGCGCTCGACGTTTTCCCTCGCCCCCTCCAATCGATGCCGTCCCGGAAAGTCCTCGTCGCCCCGTCGCTTCTCGCCGCCGATTTCGCACGGCTTTCGGAAGAGATTCACGCGATCGAGATTGCCGGCGCCGATTGGCTGCATCTCGACATCATGGACGGCCATTTCGTCGATAACATTTCTTTCGGGCCTGCCGTCGTCGCGATGGCGCGCAAGCAAACCACCCTGCCGCTCGACGTGCATCTGATGATCGAGCGGCCGGATCATTTCCTGCCGCGTTTCATCGAAGCCGGCGCGAACTCGATCACGGTCCACGTCGAACCGGAAGCGAAACACGACATCGGCCTGACCTTAGCCGCGATTCGCGCCGGCGGCTGCCGCGCCGGCCTGTCGTTGAATCCCGCCACGCCGTTCGCAGCGATCGAGCCGTTCCTTTCCACGATCGATTTGCTGCTCGTCATGACCGTGCACCCCGGATTTGGCGGGCAGGCGTTCCGGCCGGAAATGGTCGAAAAAATCCGGCGCGCTCGTGAATGGCGGGAAGCGAATTCCGCCAGCCTCGACATCGAAGTCGATGGCGGCATCACCGCAGAAACGGCGAAGCCGTGCGTGGAAAACGGCGCGGATGTGCTCGTCGCAGGCACCTCCATTTTCCGCAGCGGGGATTACGGCATCGCCATCGAACACCTCCGCGGCCGGAGCTGATGCGCTACCCGCGTGGTCACTCTTATGCGCGGTATGAACTAACGCGCTAAGAGAAGTGGTACGCGACGG
>JALYZW010000298.1 GCA_030945725.1 Verrucomicrobiota bacterium
CCGCGGCCGGTTCCGGATCGACGGTGTGTTGCAGGAAATGCAGGCGCCGCCGAAACGTTTGCAGTCCGCGATCATCAGCCGGCTCAAGATCATGACCGGCTCGATGAGCATCGCCGAGAAACGCCTGCCGCAGGATGGACGGATCCAGGTGAAGATCCAGCGCAAGCCAATCGATCTTCGTGTTTCCACTATCCCCACGAATCACGGCGAGAGCGTGGTGATGCGCGTGCTCGACAAATCGAGCCTGATGCTCGGCCTGCCCGAGCTCGGATTTTTCTCGGACGACCAGGAAACCTTCGAACGATTGCTGCGCCTGCCGGACGGCATTCTGCTCGTCACCGGGCCGACGGGTTCCGGCAAAACGAGCACGCTCTATTCGTGTCTGAACTACATCAACAAACCCGACCGCAAAATCATCACGGTCGAGGAACCGGTCGAGTATCAGATGAACGGGATCAACCAGGTGCAGGTGAACACCGATGTCGGCATGACGTTCCCGACCGCGCTGCGCTCGATCCTGCGGCAGGCGCCGAACATCATCATGATCGGTGAAATTCGCGACGTGGAGACGGCGTCGATCGCGATCAATGCCAGCCTGACCGGCCACCTTGTTTTCAGCACGCTGCATACGAACGACGCGCCGTCGGCCGTCGCGCGCCTGGTCGATATCGGCGTGCAGCCGTTCCTGGTCGCATCGTCGATCCGCGCGATCATGGCGCAACGACTCGTTAGGCGATTGTGTTCGAATTGCAAAGCGCCCGGTGCCCTAAGCGAGACGGAGCTGCGCGCGCTGCACCTCGAGCCGTCGCAGCTGAGCGACGCGGAAGTGATGCGCCCGGTCGGTTGCGATCTTTGTCGCAAGACCGGCTACAAAGGCCGGATGGGGATTTTCGAGATCTTCGTCATCAACGACGATGTGCGGCACCTGATCAACAACCGATGCTCGACGCTCCTCCTGCGGCAGCGGGCGCGGGAAATCGGCATGCGCACGCTGCGCGAAGATGGGGTGCGCAAAGTTCTCGCCGGCCTCACGTCGGCCGAGGAAGTCATCTCCATTACGCTGGGGGATGTGAATTGATGAGACGTTTGTTGTCGGGCTCCACCGTCATCCCGAGCGCAGTCGAGGGACCCCGTGGCAATGACGTCGGTTTAGCCACGGAGTCCCTCGACTTCGCTCCGCTTCGCTCGGGATGACCGCAGAATTCCTCCAGCGATTCCCTCGATCATCACATGAATAATCAGCAGATCGACGATCTCTTTCTCGAGCAACGCGTGCTCGACGTTTCGCAGATCGAAGACGTTTTGCAGGAAGCAGCGCTGAACGGCAAGCCGATCGCGCAGGCTTTCATCGATAGCGGTTTCGTCGATGAGGCCGGCTTTTACGGCGTGGTCGCAGACGGGCTGGGGACAGAAACCGTCGCGTTGCGCGAGCTCGAGATCGCGCCCGAGATTCTGCGCCTGATACCGGGCGGGCTGGCGCGACTACACCGCGCGCTGCCGATCGCGACCGTGGACGGCACGCTTCACGTGGCCCTGGTTGATCCGCTCGACCTGCGCGCGGCAGAAGATCTCCACTTCGCGCTCGGCAAGGACGTGCACGTCGTGGTCGCGCCGGCCGATGAAGTCGAGGAGCGGATCCGGCGCTACTACGGGACCGACAGCTCGAGCATGGAGGAGATCCTCAAGCAACTCGGGGACGCGGGCGAGCTGCTCGCCGTGCGGGGCGAGAGCGCGAATCTCTCGGTTGCCGAAGCGGAAGCGAACGCGACGCCGATCATCCGCTTCGTCGATCTGATCCTCTTCCAGGCGATCCAGAATCGCGCGAGCGACATTCATTTTGAGCCGTTCGAGAACGAATTCAAAATCCGCTACCGAGTGGACGGCGCGCTCTACGAGATGGCGCCGCCGCCGCGCCACCTCGCGTTGCCGGTCATCTCGCGCGTGAAGGTGATGGCGAACATGAACATCGCGGAGCGCCGGCTGCCGCAGGATGGGCGCATCCAGAAAAACATCGCGGGCCGCAGCGTAGATCTTCGTGTTTCCACTTTGCCGACGCAGTTCGGTGAGAGCGTTGTCTTGCGCGTGCTCGATCGCTCGACCGTGAACCTCGACATCGACGCGCTCGGGATGCCGGATAACGTGCGCGACTACATCCTCGAAGTGATCGAGCGGCCAAACGGCATCTTCATCGTGACCGGCCCGACTGGTTCGGGAAAAACGACGACGCTCTACTCCTGTTTGCGCAGGATCAATACGATCGACTCGAAATTGCTAACCGCCGAAGAACCGGTCGAGTACGATCTCGAAGGCATCGTGCAGGTGCCGGTGAACGAAGCGATCGGGCTGACCTTCGCGCGCGTGCTGCGCGCTTTTCTGCGCCAGGATCCCGATCGCATCATGGTCGGTGAAACGCGCGATATCGAGACCGCACAGATTTCGATCCAAGCCTCGCTCACCGGCCACCTCGTCTTCACGACGTTGCACACAAACGACGCACCAGGGGCGATCACGCGTTTGATCGACATGGGCGTGGAGCCGTTCCTGATTTCATCGACGCTCGAAGCGGTGCTCGGTCAGCGTCTCCTGCGCGCGATCTGTCCCGGCTGCCGCACAAGCTACGAGCCGCAGGAAACTCTGCTCAGCCAGCTCGAGTTTTCGCGTCGGGACCTCGGCGCGAATCGATTCTTTTTCGGTAAAGGCTGCGATGCATGCAACCAAACCGGCTACAAAGGCCGCAAGGGAATCTACGAGTTAATGAAAATCAGCGACCCGCTCCGCGAGCTGATTAACGAACGCGCTCCGAGCGTTGTGCTCAAACAAAAAGCGATCGAGCTCGGCATGGTGACGCTGCGCCAGGACGGTGTTCGCAGCATCTTCGCCGGCGACACGACAATCGAAGAAGTGCTGAAGTATACGTAGGCATCGCCGCGTTCTCCGGCCGTCATCCCGAGCGAAGTCGAGGGACCCCGCGGCATGACCATCGACTTGGCCAACCGAACTCGTTGTCCAGGCGGTGTAACAACCGCCGACCGGTCCGAACTGCTCGACACTTCCAGCCCCATCCCTCAGCATCGAAATCTTCGCTCGTATGCCGCGGTTCACTTATGTAGCTCTCGATTCTCGTGGCCAGGAATCGACCGGGCTGGTCGATGCCGCGTCCACGAACGAAGCGATCGGCCAACTGCGGCAGGCCGGGTATTTCCCGACGAACGTCCACGAGGAACGCGCGCCGTCGCCGAACCGCAAGGAATCGCGCCCCTCTGCCCGCGCGGCGAAAACACCGAAGGCAGCGCGCGCCGGCGGCGGCAAAAACATCGTCCTCTTCCAGCGCAAAACGGTGAAGCCGAAAACGCTGATGATTTTCACGCGCCAGCTCGCGACGTTAATCGACGCCGGCCTTCCGCTCCTCCGCGGCCTCACCGTTCTCGGAAAACAAGAGCGCGACCCAGTCCTGAAAACGACGCTCGTGAACCTCGCCGATTCGGTCCAGAGCGGCAGCACATTCTCGGAAGGGCTCGCGCAGCATCCGCGGCTCTTCAACGACCTCTACGTCAACATGGTCAAAGCGGGCGAGCTCGGCGGTGTGCTCGAGGTGGTCCTGACCCGCCTCGCCGAATTCCAGGAAAAGGCGCAGAAGATCAAAAACAAAGTCGTGGCTGCGATGGTCTATCCGGTCATCGTGCTCCTGCTCGCGATGGCGATCATGACTTTCCTCATGATTTTTATCGTGCCGAAGTTCGAACAGATCTTCCACGATATGCTCGGCGACAAACCGCTGCCTACGATCACGCTTTTCGTGATCGGCGTCAGTGGATTCATGCAGAATCACTGGCTCGTCCTGCTCGGCATCGTGGCGGCGCTCTTCGTGGGGTACAAACTTGCGGCGCGCACCGGCCGCGGCCAGCGAATCCTCGATCGCGTGAAATTGCGTGCGCCATTGTTTGGCGATCTCGTGCGCAAGACATCGATTTCGCGTTTCTCGCGCACACTCGGGACGCTCGTCACGAGCGGCGTGCCGATTCTGCAAGCTCTCACCATTACCGGCGCGACTGCCGGCAACTCGGTCATCGCGCGCGCGATTTCGCAGGTGCACGATAGCGTCAAGGAAGGCGAATCGATCGTCACTCCGCTCGAGGCAAGCGGCGTGTTTCCGCCGATGGTGATCAGCATGGTCGATGTCGGCGAGGAGACCGGACAACTACCGGAGATGCTGCTGAAAATCGCGGAAGTTTATGACGACGAAGTCGACAACTCCGTCGCCGCGCTGACCTCGATGCTCGAGCCCATCATGATCGTGCTCCTGGCCCTGATCGTAGGCACGATCGTGATCGCGCTCTTCATGCCGCTCATCAGCATCATCAGCGGCCTGCAATCGCAGAGTTAAGGTGACGCAACCTTCCACGTTGCGAACTGCGGGCACGCGAGATGGAAACTTGCGCTACGCCGGCGCGTTCACCGTGATCGAGCTTCTCGTGGTCATGACCGTCATCATCGTCCTGGCCGGGTTGATTCTCGGAACGTCAGGTTACGTGCAAAAAAAAGGCGCCCGCGCGCGCGCCGAAGCGGAAATCGCGGCAATGTCTGCGGCTCTGGAAAGTTACAAAGCCGATAACGGGATTTATCCCACCACGACCGCCACAAACACGTTGAAGGCAAATAGCGATACCGATGCGAGTATTCACGCCGCCGCGAGCCTTGCGCTTTATGCGGAGCTGTCGGGCGATCATGATGCGAATCGGACGGTCAACTCGTCCGACGATCTCACCGGCGGCGGAGTGACGCCAAAAACCTACTTCGCCTTCAAGCCGACCAACCTAATGCCGGCGCCTCCCCTAACAACGACGGTGACCGCCATTCGCGACCCATTCGGAAATTCGTACGGATACTCGACGGTGAAAGCATTCGCTCCGAGCGGCGCGGATGGCTACAACCCGACCTTCGACCTCTGGAGTACAGCGAACGATCCCGACAACCCCGCCAGTTGGATTAAGAATTGGTAGCCCTCGCGCGAAGTTATGCCTGCCGCTCCATCGCCGTCATCCTGAGCCGCGCGAGACGGCGAAGGACCTCACAAAAGCACGACGATGCTCTTAGTGGCGCGGCAGCAACAAAGCCACGAGGTGGTTGCTGCCCCTCAACAACGCGAATGCGCCCCCTAAATCGGCGAGATCCTTCGCGGTCTGCTGCGGCTCAGGATGACGGCCGAGGATGCGCGCGGCCGGAGATGCCTGGCCGCGGACGACAGTTTGAAATGCGCGCTTCAGCGCGTGCCGGTGTGCACGACAATCACCACGCGGCGGTTCGGCTTTTGCCGCTCGATCTCCGCCTGCTCGTCCGGGGTGTTCGGCGTGACCGCACGAGGTGGAACGAGAAACTTGCTCGCGCCATAACCGCGCGCTTCGATCTGCCCCGGGTCGATTGCCATCGTCTGCACGAGATACGCTTTCACGTTGTCGGCCCGTCGCTGGCTGAGCTCGAGATTATAATCCCCCGAACCTAACGAATCCGTATAGCCCTCGACTGTAAAGGTCGCCTTCTGGTTGCGCTTGATCAAAGTGCCGAGCTTTTGCAATTGCTCCATCGCGGAGGAGGCGAGGTCCGCACTGTCGTAACCGAAGAGTTGGTCATCCGGCATCCGTAATTTCGTGCCGGAACCGATGGGCCCTTTCTGCGACAAAAGCTGGTCGAGGTCGCTGAAGCCCTGCGTGCGACTCCGGGTCGGACCGGCGCTATCGCCCGGTAACTTCGTGAACGTGTTAGGCCGTTTGATCGTCGTGCTCATCGCCATCTCGGTGCCGCTCAGCGCGGGTTGCGGGCGACCGGAAACCGCGGAGTCGTTTAGCAGTGATTGCTCCCGCGTCGCGTTCGGATTGTTCGCGAGTGTTTGCGCGGTCGTGCGCTCGATCTCCGTGATCACCGGGTTCACATCCGCCTGATCGACCTTTGGTTTATCGGGCAAAACATCCTGTGTATCGTCCGGCATCGCTGCGCTCGCGTGCACGTCCTGCAGCAGTTGGTCGAAAGACTTTTTCTCGTCCGGAAGTTGAACGTCGGTCTTGTCCGGCTCCGGTTTCGCGGCCGCGGCCGATGGATCGATGCTCGGCTTTTCGATCGCCTGCAGATCGACATTCTTCACTTTAAAGGTCGGCGTTTGCTCCGGCCCTTTGACGAGCGCTGATGCAGGTTGAAACGCGGTGGTGTAAAAGTAGGTGCAAAGGCCGGCGTGAAGCAGCAGCGAGAGAATCAAGCCGAGCACGAGCCAATTCCGCTGCTTGCTGCTCGAGAGCAGCGGGTCGTCGAAATTATCGTAATCGGAGACCTTCACGACAGGAACAAACCGGCACGCAGCGTCTCAAGTCAAACGCCGGCGATTCCGCTAAGTTGCGGACGCCACGCCACGCGTGCGCTGCATGAAGGCCGCGGCGGCCTTCCGGATGTCGTCGGCGACGCGTGCTTCCGGCGAGACGAATTTCGGAGTGAACCACGGAAACAATCCGATCAGATCGTGCGTGACCAGAATCTGCCCGTCGCAACCGTCGCCCGACCCAATGCCGATCGTCGGGATGCGGAGTGCACCGCTGATCTGCCGCGCTACCTCCGCCTTTACGATTTCAAGCACAACGGCAAAAGCCCCTGCCGTTTCGACCCATCGCGCATCCTGGAGAAGCGCTTCCGCTTCTTCCGTGGTGCGCCCTTTCAGCTTGTAGCCACCTTCTTCGCGCACGTTCTGGGGCAACATGCCGATGTGCGCCATGAAAGGAATTCCTTCCGCGCAAATCGCCTTGATCTGCGGGACCCGACTCGACCCACCTTCGAGCTTCACCGCTTGCGCACCGGCCGCGACGAGCGCTCGCGCAGTCGCCACCGCCTGCGCCGGCGTGTCGTAAGTATGAATCGGCAGGTCGGCTACGAGAAGGGCGCGCTTCACGCCGCGCGCGACCGCCCGCGTGTGATGCACCACATCGGCGAGCGTCACGGCGGTGGTGTCTTCATAACCAAGGACCACCATGCCTAACGAATCGCCGACGAGAATGATGTCGATCCCGCTTTCATCGAGCAGACGCGCGGTCGGATAGTCGTAGGCGGTTAACGCGGTGATGCGTTCACCGCGCGCCTTCATTTCACTCCAGCGATCCATCGCGGCCATGCTACCACTGCTCGCGAGATCGCACCACCGCTGGCGAGGCCGGTAGCTCTGCGAGCATCGTTTTCACCGGACTTGTTAGGCCTGGAAGGACCAACTCGGGCCTGAGATCGGCGAGCGGCTCTAAAACGAAGCGACGTTCCCCAATGCGGCTATGCGGCAACTGCAGAGCCGCGGTTTGGACCTCGCGATCGCCACAATAGAGAAGGTCGAGGTCGAGTGTGCGCGAGCGGTTCGGCTCGTGCTCGGCCTCACGTCCAAACGCGATTTCGACTCCGCGCAATTCGCGCAGCAGTCCGGCCGGATCCCCGTCGAAATCAAACTCCACGACCGCATTCAGGAACGGCGTTGCACCGGGCTCGCAACCGATTGGTTCCGTCTCGTAAATCGTCGAGCTGATAATTGGCGGCCGCACTTCCGGCAATCGCCGGATGCGTTCGCGAGCGGCACGCAGCGTCGTCAGGCGATCGCCGAGATTCGCGCCGAGCGCGACACCCGCTCTCATTTTCCGTTCGTTAGGCCGAGCACGTCTTCCATGTTGTAAAGGCCGGCGGGCTGATCGACCACCCACTGCGCTGCCCTTAGCGCGCCGAGCGCAAAGGTCGCGCGATTCGAAGCGCGGTGCGTCAGCTCGATCCGTTCGCCCGAGCCCGCGAAGATCACGGTATGGTCACCCACGACATCGCCGCCGCGGATCGAATGCATCCCGATTTGCGCCGCCGCACGTTCCTCCGACAAACCCTCACGTCCATGCGCCACATCGGTGTCGTATCTGCCTCCGCGTACGTCGCACAAAATTTCCGCGAGGCGTTTCGCCGTGCCGCTCGGTGAATCCTTCTTCCAGCGGTGATGGGCTTCCACGATTTCCAAATCGAATTTTTCTCCGAGAAGCTGAGCGGCGGTGCGCGTGAGCGAGAACAAGACGTTCACACCGATGCTGAAATTTGCCGCGTGGACGATCGCGATCTTCTCAGCTGCTCGTTCCAGAAACTTCCGTTGCGCGGCGGAGTGTCCGGTCGTGCCAGTCACAAGCGGCTTCAACTCGCGGACGCACGCGCTGCATAAATCAGCGGTCGCGTCCGCGTGGGAAAAATCGATCACGACGTCACAAGTTTCGACGGCAGGGCGAGGCGAATCGCCGCGGCTTGCAGTACCGGCGATGACAATCCCTTCCGTCGAATCAGCCGCGGCCAGAACCGCCGTTCCCATTCGCCCGCCCGCGCCGATGAGCAGCACACGCACCCGCCGGTTCATGATGCGAACCAGCCCAGCGCGCCCAGCGTGCTCCGGAGTTGCTCCGCGCTGGCCGCGTTCATCTCGCACAGCGGGAGGCGACATTGCGCCGACATTTCGCCGCGCCAGCTGAGGGCCGTTTTCGCGGGAACCGGGTTTGGTTCAATGAAGAGATCTTTGAAAATCGGCAGGAGCCGTGCGTGTGAGGCCCGAGCGGTTTCGAGATCGCCGTCGGCAAACGCGCGCACCAGATCGCCCACTTCGCGCGGAAACAAATTCGAAGCGACGCTCACCACACCGGTCGCGCCGACGGACAGGAAAGGCAGCGTGAGTGAATCATCGCCGCTCAAAACGGTAAACGTTTCCGGCAAGCGGCTCCGCAATTCGCTGACCCTATCGACACTGCCGCTCGCTTCCTTGATCGAGACGATGTTCGCGCAGG